>CAZPDV010000026.1:0-12994 GCA_964585355.1 uncultured Aliiroseovarius sp. | reverse complement strand
ACAACGAGCGCGCCAACAATGCCGGCAACAGCCTGCTGGAACTGGCCGCCTTCCGGCCGAAACCGCGCCCCGCCACCGTGCAGGTCGCGCCTGACGCGGTGGACCAGGCGGTGGCCGAGGCCGCGGCCAGTGCTGCCGCCGCCGATCAGACCGCTGCCGCCGCCACCGACCAGGCCGTAGCCGCCTCGCCCCTGCCCGGCCACCGTCCCGGCAATTTCTCGACCATTGTCGCCTCGGCGCGGACCGCCAGCGGCTCGGACGGCTCCTCGGTGGTCGCCGCCTCGGCCGCCGCCACCACCACGCCGGCAATTCCCACCCGCGCCAACGTGGCCCGGCAGGCGACCATGACCAACGCGATCCGGCTCAACAAGCTCACGCTGATCGGCATCTATGGCTCTTCCTCGTCGCGCCGGGCGCTGGTGCGGCTTTCAAACGGGCGCTATCGGAAAGTGTCGGTGGGCGACCGGCTCAATGGCGGCAAGGTGGTATCGATCACCGAAAGCCGGCTGATCTATACCAAGAGCGGCCGCAACCACACGCTGGACCTGATCCCGCTGGGCTGAGGGCGGGGCCTATTCGGCCGCGTCCAGCTCGCCGGCCTCGATCTGCTCGCGCTCGATCGATTCGAACAGCGCCTTGAAATTGCCCTCGCCAAAGCCGTCATCGCCCTTGCGCTGAATGAACTCGAAGAAGATCGGCCCGATCACGGTGCGCGAGAAAATCTGCAGCAGCAGCCGCGGCGCGCCGCCGCCGACCACGCCTTCGCCGTCGATCAGGATACCGTGCCGGGCCATTGCCTCCAGCGGTTCCCGATGCCCCGGCACCCGGCTTTTCGACATCTCGTAATAGTGCCGGTTCGGCCCCGGCATGAATGCGATCCCCCGCTCGGCAATGGCATCGACCGCGGCATAAATGTCATCCGTGCCCACCGCGATATGCTGAATCCCCTCGCCATTATAGCGCTTGAGATAGGCCACGATCTGGCCCTTGTCGCCCTTGTCCTCGTTGATCGGAATGCGGATCTTGCCGCAGGGGCTGGTCATGGCGCGCGACAGCAGGCCGGTATATTTGCCGTCGATGTTGAAGAAGCGCAGCTCGCTGAAATTGAAGGTGCGGGCATAGAAATCCATCCACTTGTCCATGTTGCCCTGATAGACATTGTTGGTCAGGTGATCGAGGTAATAGAACCCCACGCCCTGGGGATGCGCATCCGCGATCCAGTCGAATTCGGCATTATAGGGGCTGGTATCGGCATATTGGTCGATGAAATAGATCAGGCTGTCGCCAATGCCATGGATCGCCGGCACGTCCATCGCCTTGCCCGGCCCCTCATAGGGGCGCGCGCCTTGGGCCACGGCATGGGCCAGGGCATGCTCGGCATCCACCACCCGCCAGCCCATCGACGGCGCGCTCGGCCCGTGCGCCTCGACAAAGGCGCTGGCATGGCTGCCCGGCTCGCTGTTGATCAGATAGCTCACATCGCCCTGCTGCCACAGCTCTATGGCGCGGCGCTTGTGGTTGGCCACATGGGCAAACCCCATCTTGTGGAACAGGTCGCGCAATTCCTGCGGCTGCGGATGGGCAAATTCGACGAATTCAAAGCCATCGGTGCCGGCCGGGTTGTCGCGGGAAATGGTGGCGCGGGGGGCATCATGCGGAAACGGGCCCATGGGTCTCTCCTGTCTGATCGGTTCGCTTTCGCGGAATTTTACCGCATGCGACCCGCGAATATTCCGCAAATTCCTGTTCATATCGCATTTTTTGGCGTATATCCCGCATAATATCTCACCTACACGCAGAAAACCCGCACATGCTCGATGCCACCGACACCCGCCTGCTGGCACTGCTGCAAGCCGACAGCCAGCTTACCGCGCAGCAACTGGGCGAGCGGCTGAACCTGTCCGCCAGCCAGGCCGGGCGCCGGCGGGCCCGGCTCGAGGCCGAGGGCTATATCACCGGCTACAGCGCCCGGCTGAACCCGGCGCGGCTTGGCCTCAACGTGCAGGCCTTCATCCAGCTGCAAATGGCCAGCCACGCCCCCGAGGCCGGCCAGGCCTTTGCCAGCCTGATCGCCACCCGGCCGGAAATCGTGTCGGCCTGGGTCATGACCGGCGAGGCCGATTACCTGCTGCGGGTCTGGTGCCCCGACCTGCCGGCCCTCAACCGGCTGATTCAGGAGGTGCTGCTGGCGCATCCCTCGGTGGCGCGGGTGCACAGCCAGATCGTCATGGACCAGACCAAGGCCGACGCCCCCCTGCCAGTGTGAAAAAATCCGGCGCCGTTAACCACATCGAAAGGCGCGATGCTTATGCCGGAAGGGAATGATCGCCCCGCCCGAAACCTGACAAGATCGGTCACCGCATGAGCTTTATCGACAGACGCAATGAAACCCGCCCCTCTTCGGGCGAGGCCCCCTTTCACCTCAACGAAGTCTTCTTTTCGCGCACCGATGAACGCGGGGTCATTCAGTCGGCCAACTACATTTTCCGCCGCGTCGCCCATTATGACTGGTCCGAACTGATCGGCGCCCCGCACAAGCGGATCCGCCACCCCGACATGCCCAAGGGGGTGTTCTGGCTGCTATGGGACACCATCCAGAAGGGCGAGGCCATGGGCGCCTATGTCAACAACCTGGCCAAGGATGGGCTCAATTACTGGGTTTTCGCCACCGTGATGCCCTGCCCCGGCGGCTATCTCTCGACCCGGATCAAGCCCACCAGCCCGACCCTGGATGTGGTCAAGTCCCTTTATGCCGACCTGCTGCGCGCGGAAAAGGAACAGGGGCTCAGCCCCGAGGAATCGGCGGCGCTGCTGCAGGAACGCATCCGCGATCTGGGCTTTGACAGCTATTCGCATTTCGCCGCGCATGCGCTTTCCGAGGAACTGATCAGCCGCGATGAGGGGCTGGGAAATATCAAGGACCGGATGATTCGAAAGTCGCGCCAAACCCTGGAAAACGCGGCCAAACTGGAACAGGAAACCTATGCGCTGATCGAGGAATTTCAGACCATGCGCACGATCCCGCACAACATGCGGGTGATCGCCTCGCGGCTGGAACCTACCGGCGGCCCGGTCAGCACGCTCAGCCAGAATTACGGCGCCATGTCGCACGAAATCTCGGACTGGTTCGAACAACATGTGAATGGCCCGGACAGCAACTTTACCACCATCAAGGACAGCACCAATACCGCCATGTTCCTGCGCTGCATGGCCCGGATCATTACCGAATCAGACATTCAACTTGAACGCGAGCGGCGCAAGCTGGGCGATTTCGACATCGCAAGCGAACGCGCGCTGCTGAACGATCTGCGCGCCCATTATGAAGACCTATCTAAAAAACGCACCGCCATGGTGCTTGAGGAAGCAGGCAAGATCATCGCCGCCTGCCGGATCATGCACCGGCAGGTTCTGGGTCTCAGCACCACCCGGGTGATGTGCAAGATCGAAGGCGCCCGGGTATCCGTGCAGGGCGAAAGCCTGCATGACATCATCCTGCAACTGGAGACATTTCAGACCCGGATAAGGAACCGCCTTGACGCCATCCAGCAGATCGCCGAACAGATTCACGCAGGCTGATCGGCCCCCGCCTCGCCCCCGTCGGCCACCCCGGCCTCGGCGAAGGTGGCCATGCCGGAATGGCAGGCAACCGCCCCCTGCACCACCGCCAGCGCCAGCGCCGCCCCGGACCCTTCGCCCAGGCGCAGGCCCAGCGACAGAAGCGGCGCCTTGCCCAGGCGCTCAAGCAGGGCCGCATGGGCCGCTTCGGCCGATACATGCCCGGCCACCACATGGTCGAGCGCGCCCGGCACCGCGACCTCCAGACAAGCCGCCGCCGCACTTGCGATGAAACCGTCCAGGATCACCGGGATCCGCAAGGCCCGCGCCCGTGCCATTGCCCCGGCCATGGCGGCAAGCTCGCGCCCGCCCAGGCAGCGCAAAGCCTCAAGCCCGTTGCCACGGGCGCCGGGATTGGCGGCAAGCCCCTCGGCCACCACCCGGGTTTTCACCGACAGCCCATCGTCATCCACCCCGGTACCGCGCCCGGTCCAGTCGCCCGCCGCCCCACCGAACAGCGCCAGGGCAATCGCCGCGGCCGAGGTGGTATTGCCGATCCCCATTTCCCCGCAAATCAGCACATCCGCGCCGGCATCCACCGCCGCCCATCCCTGGGCCAGCGCCGCCACCACCTCTTCCTCGGACATGGCCGGGCCGCGGGTGAAATCGGCCGTCGGTCGCTCAAGCTCCAGCGCATGCACATCCATCCGGGCTCCAAATTGCTTTGCCAACTGGTTGATGGCAGCGCCGCCGGCCTCGAAATTTGCCACCATCTGCGCCGTCACTTCGGCCGGAAAGGCCGATACCCCCAGGGCGGCTACTCCATGATTTCCTGCAAATACAATCACTTGCGGCGATTTTATCTCTGGCTTGGCATCCCCGCGCCAGCCCGCATACCAGATCGCCAGATCCTCCAGCCGCCCCAATGCCCCCGGCGGCTTGGTCAAGACCGCGTTGCGCGCCCGCGCCGCCTGAACGGCCCCGCTATCGGCGGCAGGCGCGGCGGCAAGAATGGCGCGAAACTCATCGAGCGTGTGGAAGGGCGTGTCCGACATGGGATTTCCTGAATTGATTTGCCTTGAACTTCCCTTTACCGAAACCTGACACGCTTCGACAGACGAAAAAGGCGGGCCCATGCCGGAAAACGACACATCGCTTGTTCAGATCGGCGACCTTGCCCTGGCCGCAGGGCTGTTGAGCCGCCTGCCCCTGCCACAAGCGGCGCCGCTGGCCGAACGCGCGCTGGCCCGATCGGCCTGGTGCTGGCCGCTGGTCGGCGCCGGGCTGGCAGGGCTTGCGGGGCTGGCGGGACTGGCGGCAATGGCGCTTGGCGCGCCGCTGGAGATCGGCGCCGCGATCACCCTGGCCAGCCAGGTGGCCCTGACCGGCGGCCTGCATGAGGACGGGCTGGCCGATACCGCCGACGGGCTCTGGGGCGGGCAGGACCGCGCCCGGCGGCTGGAAATCATGCGCGACAGCCGGGTTGGATCCTATGGCGTGCTGGCGCTGGTGCTGTCGCTGCTGGTGCGCTGGAGCGCGCTGGTGATCCTGGCCCGCTCCGGCTGGTTCCTGGCGCCGGTCATTGCCGCCGGCGCGCTTGGCCGGGCGCCAATGGCGGTGTTGCTGGCCACCCTTCCGAATGCGCGCGCCACCGGCCTGGCCGCCGCCACCGGCCGACCACCCGCCGCAACGGTGGTGCTGGCGGTGGTGCTTGCGGTGGCCATTGGCCTGGGGCTCGCCGGCCTGGCCGGGCTGGCCGCGATCCTCTGGGCCAGCCTCAGCAGCATCCTGCTGGCGGCGGTGGCGAAAGCCAGGATCGGCGGGCAGACCGGCGATATCCTTGGCGCCTCACAGCAATTGGCCGAGATCGCCGCGCTGACCTGCCTGGCTGCCGCGGTCAGTTAGCCCGCCACGCCCCGGCCCGCGGGTCAGGCCGCCGCCGCCCGCGCGGTCAGGACATCGTTCACCTGCTTCATCGCCGCCACTTCGTCCGAGCCCGAGACCGCCGCCACTTCGCGGGTCATCCGCTCCAGCGCCGCTTCGTACAACTGCCGCTCGGAATAGCTCTGCTCGCGCTGGTCGTCATTGCGGTGCAGGTCGCGCACCACCTCGGCAATGGCGATCAGGTCGCCGGAATTGATCTTCTGCTCGTATTCCTGGGCCCGGCGCGACCACATGGCACGCTTGACCTTGGCCTTGCCCTTGAGCGTCTCGAGCGCCTTGGCCACGATATCGGGCGACGACAGGCTGCGCATGCCGACCTCAAGCGCCTTTTGCGTGGGCACGCGCAGGGTCATCTTGTCCTTTTCAAAGGACACCACGAACATTTCGAGGGCGAAGCCGGCCACTTCCTGTTCCTCGATCGAAACGATCCTGCCGACCCCATGCGCGGGATAAACCACGTATTCATTGGGGCGGAAATCGTATTTCTTCTTGCTCATCGGCGTGTTTTCCTCGTCATTGTGCATGGGCCTGCCGGGCGCGGAGGTCAAAAGCCCGCCGGGGCCATCGGCCCCTGTCACATGTTTCGATCTGACCTTGATCCATCCTGCGTCGTGCGCGCTTGTGCCCGGCCCGGGCTGTGCTTGTCGGCCCTCAATATAGCAGGAAATGCCCGGGATTTAAAGCACCCCTCCTCGGAACAGACTGTTTTTTACACATATTTCAGGGTTTTGCACCGGTTCCGGTCAACCAAGCAACGCTTGTGCGAATCACGCCCCCTCGCCCGGCTTCTCCGAGAAGTACTTTTCCAGCTTGCCCGCTTCGCCGTCATGCTCTTCCGCATCCGGCAGCGGATCCTTCTTTTCGACGATCACCGGCCAGAGCTCGGCATATTTGCGGTTGAATTCCACCCATTTCTCGGCCTCGGGCTCGGTATCCGGGCGGATCGCATCGGCGGGGCATTCGGGCTCACACACCCCGCAGTCGATACATTCATCCGGGTGGATCACCAGCATGTTTTCGCCCTCATAGAAGCAATCGACCGGGCAGACTTCCACGCAGTCGGTGTATTTGCAGGCGATGCACTTGTCATTGACGATATATGTCATCGGGGCCTCACAGGTATTTGTCCCTGCCTAGTAAAGCCAAGGCGCGGATCATTCAAGCGTCGTTCGTTCAAAACGTGCGCGGTTGCGGCGTTCTTTCGCGCCGGGGCGGCCGGGGCCATCATGGCCGGGGGCGCGGGGGGCGGCGGCAGGCGCGGGGCTCAGGTCATGGTAGAGCGCGCGGGCCTCGCTGGCCGGACCACGGCGCAGCGACAGCGCCGCCACCCGCACCACCCGTATCTGCCGCGCCTGGGCAAAGGTCAGGGTGACGCCGGGGCGGATCATGTGCGAGGGTTTGAGCACCTTTTGCCCGTCCACCCGAAAATGCCCGCCGCTGATCACCCTGGCGGCCAGGCTGCGGGTCTTGAAAAAGCGCGCATGCCAGAGCCACTTGTCGGCGCGGATCCTGTCGGGAAGCTGGCTCAATCGGTCTTGTCCCTGAGCCCCATCAGCGCCGCCGCGAATGGGTTGTCCGGGTCGATCGGTTTTTCGCGCTTGGGCGGGCGTGCCTGATAGGAGCGCGGCTTGTCGCCCGGCCCCGGCTTGCCGCCTTTTGCCGGCTTGCCCCGGCGGCGGCCCTGCGGTTTCTTGCCGTCCGGGCGCGGCTTGCCACGATTGCGCCCGCCAGAAAAGCCGCCCCATTTGAAGACGTAGAACACCTCTTTTTCCGGCTCGGCAGGCTCGGTCGGGTCGGGAGATTCGGGGGCGATAGCCTCTGACACCGGCGGGTTTTCCGCAGCGGCGTCCGGGGCGAGGTCTGGAGCCGTTTCCGGCTTCCCCTCTCCGGCGGTCTCGGCCGCCTGCGGTGCCGGTTTCACCTTGTCGCGCTCGCCGCGTTCGGCGCTGTAGCCCAGCCCCTGCATCAGGTCGGCGAACTGTTCCAGCGTCAGCCCGGTGATCGACAACATGTCGGGCGTTGCCTCGAAGCCCGCGCGGCTGTCTTGCGCGCGCAACAGGTCGGCAAGCCGCTCGAGCATGTCCACGCGGATGGCGCGACTGCCGGCGCGGCGATAGCCGGCCAGGCGCCAGGTTTCATCGGGCACATGCTCGGGCGCGGGCACGGTGACCAGCCCCGGCGGCGGCGCCTCGGGAAATTCGTCCGCCCCCGCCCAGAGCCCGGCCAGCACCAGCCTGAGCCGGGTCGGCGCCGGTTTCAGCAGCAGCGGCATGAAGATGGTGAACTGACCGAAACGCACCCCGTGCTTGCGCAGCGCGCCCCGGCTATCCTGATCCAACGCCTTGACTTCACTGGCAATTTCAGCGCGGGGGATGATGCCCAGCGCCTCGGTCAGGCGAAAGGCCAGCCCCCGGACCGGACCTTCGAGCGCCTCGTCGCGCTGCATGGTCAGAAGCGGCTCGAACAGGGTGGCGACCTTGCGATCAATGAAATGCTGCAACCGGCGGGTGACCTTCTGCGCCACCTCGGGCCCGGCGGCCTCATCGACAAAGGCAGAGACCTGCGGGCGCAGCGCCTCGGGCCCGCGCACCAGCTTGCCCACCGCATGTTCGCCCCACATCAGCCCGCCCTGTTCGGTAAAGTCGAGCTCGGTATCGGGGGCGTTGTAGAAACGGTCGGCGCGCAGGTGAAATTCCGGCGCAAGCGCCGCCTGCGCCGCGGCCGACAGGGCCTTTGCCTCTTCGGCGCTGGCGCTCTTGTCCTGGAGGAAGCGAAACCCCTCCAGCCGGCCGATATGGGCGCCCTCGACCTCGACCTCGCCCTTGTCATTCACACTCGCCACCAGGCTCTCCTTCTGCTTCAACCGCCGCAACAGCACGCTGGTGCGCCGATCGACAAATCTTTGCGTCAGTGCCAGATGCAGCGCATCCGACAATCGGTCTTCTACCGCACGCGTGCGCGCGCGCCAATGGTCAACATCGTCAAGCCAGTCTTTTCGCTGCGCCACATAGGTCCAGGTGCGGATGAAGGCCAGCCGCCGGGACAGGGCGTCGATGCCGCCTTCGGGGCGGTCAACGCGGCTGACCTGTTCGGCAAACCACGCGGGGGCGATGCGGCCGTGCTGGTGCAGATCGCCATAGATCCGGGCCAGCAGCCGGGCATGTTCGCCATGCGAGATGCCGCGAAAATCCGGGATCCGGCAGATATCCCACAACAGCCGGCGCGAGGCCGGGTCGCTGGCCCGGGCGGCACTCTCGGCCTCGCCCGCCAGCGCCTTGAGCGCGCGCAGGTCGTCGGCCTCACGCGCCCGGATCAGCCAGGGGTCGTCGGGGGCGCGCTCCAGCCCGGCGATCAGCGCCGGGAGGCTGGAAAAATCCAGCCGGGAGTCGCGCCAGAACAGCTTTTTCACCGGCGCGAAGCGGTGCTCGGTGATTGCCTCGACCACGGCCGGGTCAAGCGGCCCGGCCTCGCCGGTGACGCCAAAGCTGCCGTCATTGCGAAACCGCCCGGCGCGCCCGGCGATCTGGCCCAGCTCATGGGGCAGGAGCGCGCGCCAGCGGCGCCCATCGAACTTGGACAGGGCCGAGAACGCCACATGGTCGATATCGAGGTTGAGCCCCATGCCGATGGCGTCGGTCGCCACCAGGTAATCGACCTCGCCGGACTGGTACATGGCCACCTGGGCGTTGCGGGTGCGCGGGCTGAGCGCGCCCATCACCACCGCCACCCCGCCCTTCTGCCGACGCATCAGTTCGGCCAGGGCATAGAGGTTTTCCACCGAAAAGCCGACAATGGCGCTGCGCGCGGGCATGCGCGAGGTCTTTTTCGCGCCGGCATAGCTGAGCGTCGAGAAGCGTTCGCGATAGAGGAAGCGGGCCTCGGGGACCAGCGCGGCGATGGCGTTGCGCATGGTGGGGGCGCCCAGGAACAGGGTCTCGTGCGTGCCGCGGGCATGGAGCAGCCGGTCGGTAAAGACATGGCCGCGCTCGGGGTCGGCGGCCAGCTGGATCTCGTCCACCGCCACGAAATCGGGGCTTTCGCCCAGGGCCATGGCCTCGACCGTGCAGACCCAGTAGCGGGGCCGTTCGGGCACGATCCGCTCTTCGCCAGTAAGCAGCGCCACCGCCGAGGGGCCGCGCAGGGCAACCACGCGGTCGTAAACCTCGCGCGCCAGCAGGCGCAGCGGCAGGCCGATCACCCCGGTGCGATGCGCCAGCATGCGTTCGATCGCGTAATGGGTCTTGCCGGTATTGGTCGGGCCAAGTACCGCCTTGATGCTCTGCTCCACAGCCCCGCCCGCCTTTGCCACGTTCGCCCGGTGGTAGCGCCAAGCCGGGCCACGGGCAAGCCCGGCCGGCGCGGCCAGACGCAGCGCGGCTTTTGCGCAACATGCAGGGGGGGCAAATTCGGGGCAAAAGAGCTTTGCGATTGAAACAAATGCAACGAATCGGGATAGTGAGCCCAGTTATTTCAGAAATCGGTTTTTCGGGGTTTTCGGCTTGCGGGAAACCGAACCACCACGGGAGAAAATAATGAAGCACCTTCTTGCCCCCGCCGCCATCAGCCTGGCGGTTCTTGCCAGCCCCGCAGCCGCGCTTGACTTTGGCGACACGTTCCGCGTTACCGGGGATCTCGCGGTAGGGTATGACAGCTACGTCAATGCCGGGACGATGCGTTGGAATACTGCCCTTGGCGTACCGCTCAGTTTTGGCGGGGTCGAGGTCGAAATCGGTCTGCGAAACATGGGGCTTACCAAGACTGACGGCACATTTGTCTTTACCAATCCGCGCCGCGGGCTTTATGCGTCGATCCGGGGGGAACATTGGGGCCTGCATGTGGGTATGGTCAAACATGCCACCGATGCCTATCTGCCCGATCTGGATCTGTACCGCTCTCCCTTCGGTACCATCGCCGGCCCCGGCAACGTGTCTGGACCCTTCGGGCCAATGCTGCGTTACGAGAAGTGGTTCATACCATCGAGTGACGTCGTCATTCGCGCCGAGGTAAAATACAAGGGCTTTCTGCTGTCCTATTCACGCTCGGACAAGACGCCGTATTCCTCGGTCTATGCCAGCTATGATTTTGATGTGGCCAAGGTCTTTGCCGGCGCTGATTACTCCGCCGGAATCTTGCGGAGCTCGTATTTCGGGGCCGAAGGGTCGATCGGCAAGTTCGACCTGAGCGGCATGGTGATAACCTCCTTGGGCACACCGGGAACCAATCTGTCGGTCAGCTACAATGTCAACGACAAGTTCAGCATCGGGGCCGTCAGCAAATCGGTATCGGGCGGCGTCCACTACTGGAGCCTGAACGCCGATTACCAGATCACCGACATGGCCAAGGCCTCGGTCGGCTATACCAAGGTCGGCAGCTTCAATTTCACCTCGGCCCAGATCAGCGTCGATCTGAACTGAGACCGCGGGCGGCGACAGCAGGGCGCGGGGCAGCCGCTCCGCGCCCTTTTCGTGTGGCTCAGATGTCGAAGGTGCCGGTCTTGAGCTCCAGCGCCCGGAGCGCCTCGCGGATATCAGTGCGGCCGGGGCTGAGCGCCAGCACCTGTTCATAGGCGGCGCGGGCAAGGTCAAGCCTGCCCATCTCCTCAAGCATCACCGCCAGCCCGGTCAGCGCCCCGAAATGGCGCGGCTCAAGCGCCAGCACCTGGGCGATATCCTCAAGCGCCGGGCCGAACAGCCCGGCCATGTAATAGGCGGTGGCGCGCCCGTTCCAGGCGGCGGCAAAATCCGGCGCATTTTCGATCACGGCGGTGAAATGTTCGATCGCCGCTTGCGGGTCGTTGTCGCTGAGCGCCTGCTCGCCGCGCTGATACAGAAGGTCCAGGCTGGGCGAGCCGCTCTCGGCCCAGATCGCGCGGATCTGATCGGAAATCGCCTGCCATTCCTCGGGCCCGGCCCGTTGCAGCGCGCCGAAAAGCTGATCCAGCCGGGTCGCATCGGCCGCATCGCCCGCCCCGGCGCTGGCCATCAGCGGCACGAACAGGCAGGCGGTCAGGGCAAGAAGGGCACGGCGCAACATGGGCGCAGCCTAGGGCGCGGCCCTGCAAATCGCAAGCCGACAGGGCGAAATCGGCGGGCTTACGCGGCGAAAGCCTTGCGGGCGGGCGCAATCGCGCTAAGGTTGCCCGCAGATGGCACGACTTCAGGACAGGAGAGCATGATGAGCGACGTGATCGAGGCGGCGGTGGCCGCGCTGAACGAAAAGATGGCCGGCGGCTTTGACGGGCTGGCCAAGTTTGTCATCGAAGGCGAAGGCGCGCTGATGGTCGATGCCAATGGCGCGCGCGCCGGCGACGAGGAGGCGGACGTGACCCTGACCGCCAGCCAGGAAGCGTTCGAGGCGATGATGGCGGGCGAGCTCAACCCCACCACCGCTTTCATGACCGGCAAGCTGAGCGTGGATGGCGACATGGGCGCGGCGATGAAGCTGGGCGCGGCGCTGGGATAGCGCCATGCAGGAGGCGCCGCTCCTCGATGACATCGCCCATGGCCCCCCCGGCGGGCGCGCCTTCCGGGTTGAGGCGCCGGACGGGGTGCGGCTGCGGCTGGGCCACTGGCCGGCGGCGGGCGCGGGCGCGGGCGGGCGCGGCACCGTGTTCCTGTTTCCCGGCCGCACCGAATATATCGAGAAATACGGCGGCACCGCCGCCGACCTGGCGGCGCTGGGCTTTGACACGCTGGTGATCGACTGGCGCGGCCAGGGGCTTTCCGACCGGCCCGGATGCGCCGACCCGATGCTTGGGCATGTGCGCGATTTTGCCGATTATCAGCTGGACATCGCCGCCCTGCGCCAGGCGGCGCAGGCGCTTGCCCTGCCCCGGCCGCATTACCTTTTGTCGCATTCCATGGGCGGTTGCATCGCGCTTCGGGCGCTGCAGGAGGGGCTGGAGGTGGCGGCCGCGGCCTTTTCCGCGCCCATGTGGGGGATCAGGATGGCCCCGCCCCTGCGCCCCTTTGCCTGGAGCGCGGCCTGGCTCTATACCCGGATCGGCAAGGGCTGCCACCTGGCGCCGGGCACCAGCCTCCAGACCTATGTCACCACCCAGCCCTTCGAGGACAACCAACTGACCACCGACCGGGCGCAATACGAGATGTTGCAGGCCCAGGCGCGGGCGCATCCCGAGCTGACCCTGGGCGGCCCGACCATGCAGTGGCTGCTTGGCGCGCTTGTCGAAACCCGGCGCCTGCGGACGCTGCCACCGCCGGCGAAACCGGCCCTGACCTTTCTGGGCACGCGCGAGCGCATCGTCGATACCCGGCCGATCCATGCGCTGATGCGGCGCTGGGGGGCGGACGGGCGGCTTGAGATGGTGGCGGGGGCCGAGCATGAAGTGCTGCTGGAAGGGCCGCAGGTCCGGGCCCGGATCATGGCGGAGCTGGACCGCTTTTTTCGATAGCGGGGCGCCTCAGCTATTGCCGCAATAGCGTCCGACCCAGCACAATTGTGGGCCAAAGCGCGGCCGGGTCATGGTCAGGTCATT
>CAZPDV010000025.1:0-13119 GCA_964585355.1 uncultured Aliiroseovarius sp. | reverse complement strand
TGATGGTGAAGGCCACTGCCGCCGTGGGGGCGATATCCTGCGGGTCGGCGATTTTCTGAAAATAGGTTTTCAGCGCAAAGGCCAGGGCGAAAAACAGGTGGTCGATCACATAGAGCCCCGCCGCCAGCGCCGCGCCCCAGCCGAAATAATAGATCCCGCCATAGGACAGGAAAATCGCGATCAGCCCGACATATTCGAAGATCAGCGCCCGCCGCTCGCCCCACCGCGCAACGGCCCGGCCCATGAGCGGCGCAAACACCATGTTGGCGACAAAGTTGATCAGCAACAGCGCGCTGACCTGCTGCACCTCGAAGCCGAACCGCTCGACCATCATGAAGGCGGCGAACACGATGAAGATCTGCCGCCGCGCGCCGGCCATGAATTGCAGCGCATAATAGAGCCAGTAGCGCCGCCGCAGCACGAAGGTCTTGATCTGCGGGTGCGGGCTTTCAAATTGCGGA
The DNA here is from genome assembly GCA_964585355.1 of uncultured Aliiroseovarius sp. Classification (GTDB taxonomy): domain Bacteria; phylum Pseudomonadota; class Alphaproteobacteria; order Rhodobacterales; family Rhodobacteraceae; genus JAAEUB01. The sequence goes on along the minus strand of CAZPDV010000025.1, from coordinate 12,658 downwards.
TAGGCGAAAAAGGCAAAGATCGCCACCGCCGCGGTAAAGCCGCCGGCAAGCATGTAAACGGTGGTATATTCCAGGTCCAGCGCCTTCCAGGTCAGCACCAGCGCCACATAGGAAATCAGCGACGCCGCCGACCCCACCGCCACGATCCAGCCCAGCACATGCGGCGCCCGGGCCTTGTCGATCCATTGCAGTTGCAGCGACTGGTTCACGGTTTCGTAGTAATGAAAGCCCAGCGAGGAAAGCATGGTCAGGCTCAGGATGCCGCCCAGCGTCGGAAAGAACCCGGTCAGCGCCGTCGCCACCCCCAGCAGCAACAGCGCCACCGTGGCCAGCACCTGCTCGCGGAGGAACATGACCACCACGATCACCCCCACCGCCAGAAAACCCGGCACCTCGCGGATCGAGTGCAGCCAGCCGATCTGAACCCCGGTGAAATGCGCCTTCTCGATCACGAAATTGTTGAGCAGCGCGTTCCAGGTGGAAAAGGCCACCGGCATGGCAAAGGCCATCAGCACCAGGAGCGCAACCGGGCGCCGCCACAGGGGCAGCGCCTGCGCCTCTTCCAGGCTGAGTATGGTCTTGCGATTCGCCATGCCCCGCCTTACGCCGGATTTTCCGCCAGTGCGAGCAGAAAACATATTCGCAAAATCCTATGCGTCTTGACCGATATCAAGGCAGGCACGCCTTCCCGGTGGCACAGAGGGGCGAAACACGACCCGAAAGGAAGCGACATGGACCTGGTGCCCCTTGTGGACCGGATCGGCGAAGCGCCCAGCTCGGCCCTGTTCGGGCTGATCGCCGGCGCGGTTTTCGGCGTGGCCGCGCAACGCTCGCGGTTTTGCCTGCGGGCGGCGACCATCGAATTTGCCCGCGGCCGGCTGGGGCAGTCGGTGGCGGTGTGGCTGCTGACCTTTTCCACCGCCGTGGTCTGGGTGCAGGCGGCCCGGCTTGCGGGGTATTTCGACCCCTATGAATCGCGCATGATGTCGGTGGCCGGGTCCTGGTCGGGGGCGATCATCGGCGGCCTGCTGTTCGGCATCGGCATGGTGCTGTCGCGCGGCTGCTCGGGGCGGTTGCTGACGCTTGCCGCCACCGGCAACCTGCGCTCGGTCGTGTCGGGGCTGGTCTTTGCGGTTTTTGCCCAGATGAGCCTGCATGGCTGGCTCGCGCCGCTGCGCAACCGGCTGGCGGCGCTGTGGACCACGCCGGGCGGGCGCAACATTTCGTTGCTCGATCAGGTCGGCCTGCCGGACTGGAGCGGGCTGGCCTTCGGCCTTGCCGTGTCGGCGGTCGCGATCTACATCGCCCGGCGCAACCACATGACGCCGGGGCGGCTGATCTTTGCCTCGGGGGTCGGGTTTTCGGTGGCGCTGGGCTGGGTGCTGACCTATGCGCTGGCACAGGTGGCGTTCGAGCCGGTCTCGGTCATGTCGGCCTCGTTCACCGGGCCCAGCGCCAATACGCTGATGTTTTTCCTGACCGACAACCGGGCGCTGAACTTCGATATCGGGCTGATCCCCGGGGTGGTGCTTGGCTCGTTCACCATGTCGGTGATCCGCCGGGAATTCCGCTTTCAGGGCTTCGATGGCGAAGGCAACATGCGCCGGGCCATGACCGGCGGCGCGTTGATGGGCTTTGGCGGGATGCTGGCGGGGGGCTGTGCCATCGGCAACGGCGTCACCGGCGGGTCGATCTTTGCCGCCACCGCCTGGCTGGCGCTGTTTTTCATGTGGGTGGGGGCGGTGGCCACCGACCTGCTCCTGGATCAGAGGCGCCTGCCGCTGTTCGCCTGAGCCCGGCCCGCTTCTCCCCAGCCAAAAATTTTTTCGGGTCGGGGGATTATTGTCCCGCCCTTGGCGTCTTGCTTGATGAGGCCCGCAAAAGCGGCCTCTTGCAAATCTGACATTGCCAAGGAGGCTTTCATGTTCAAGACCCGTATCCTCGCCGCAACCGCGGCCCTTGCCCTTTCCTCTGCCGCCGCCCTTGCCGGCACCGTGATCCAGACCGGCGACACCGCGCTGGGCAAGGTGCTGACCGATGGCAACGGCATGACGCTCTATACCTTTGACAAGGACCTGCCCGCCGTGTCCAACTGCAACGGCGATTGCGCGGTGAAGTGGCCGCCGCTGATGGCTGCGCCCAGCGCCCGGCCGCAGGATGGCTTCGGCATCATCATCCGCGCCGACGGGTCGCGGCAATGGGCCTATATGGGCGCGCCGCTCTATACGTGGTTCAAGGATACCGCGCCGGGTCAGACCACCGGAGACGGGGTCAAGGGCGTGTGGCATGTTGCCAAACCCTGAGGAAAACAGGCCATGAGCCGACTGGACGAGATCGAAGCCGCCATTCCCGCCCTGCGCCGCTATGCGCATGCGCTGGTGCGTGACGGCGACCTGGCGGAAGATCTCGTCCAGGATTGCCTGGAGCGGGCGGTCCGCGGGCGCCGGGGCTGGCGCCGCGACGGGCCGGTGGAGGCGTGGCTTTTTCGCATTTTGCAAAATCTGTTTCGCGATGAACTGCGCCGCCGACCGCGCCGGGCGCATCTGGTGGCGGTGGAAGAACTGCCCGCCGGCCCGGCCGCCAGTGGCGGGCAAGAGGCCCGGCTGGCCCTGCGCGACGTACATGCGGCCATGGGCCGGCTGCCCGAGGACCAGCGCGCCGCGCTTCTGCTGGTGGCGGTCGAGGGGCTGGCCTATGATGAAGCCGCCGCGGTGCTGGGCATCCCGCGCGGCACGTTGATGAGCCGGCTGGCGCGCGCCCGGGCCACCCTGCGTGCCATGACCGACCGAACCCTGCCCCGCCAGACCCCTGCGAGAGGTAAAACATGACCATCGACCGCGAAACCCTGATGGCCTATCACGATGGCGCCTTGCCGCCCGAGCCGGCCCGCGCTGTCGAGCAGGCGCTGGCCTCGGACCCGGCGGCGCGGGCGCTGCTTGAAGAATGGCGCGCCCAGGATGCCGCCCTTGGCGCGCTCTATGCCCCCAAGGCGGACGAGCCGGTGCCCGAGCGGCTGCGCCAGATTGTCCGCGCCCGCCCTGCCCGCGCCCCGCTCCTGCCGCGCCTTGCCGCCGCCATTGCGCTTGTTGCCCTGGGGGGGCTGGGCGGCTGGGGGCTGGCCATGCGCATGGCGTCCACGCCCGACGCCCCGGTTCTGGCCCCGGTTCTGGCCCAGGACGCGATCAACGCCTACCAGACCTTTGTGGTCGAAGTGGTGCATCCGGTCGAGGTCGAAGCCAGCCAGGCCGCGCATCTGGTGGGCTGGGTGTCCAAGCGGCTGGGCCACGATATTGCGCCGCCGGATTTTGCCGCCCGCGGCTTTCGCCTGATGGGGGGGCGGGTCCTGCCCGGCGCAGACGGGCCGGCGGCCATGTTCATGTATGAAAACGACCTGGGTCAGCGGGTGTCGCTTTATGTGGCGCCGCCGGCCAGGGACGGCCAGACCGCCTTTCAGTTCACCCGCGAGGGCGAGGTCCAGAGCTTCTGGTGGGTCGATGGCGATCTGAGCTATGCGGTGGTGGGCAAGCTGCCGCGCGATGTGCTGCGGACCCTGGCGGTGGAGGCCTATGATCAGCTGATCTGAGGCCCTGTGCAGGGAAATCAATAGAAACTCTGCGGGTCGATATCGACGGCAAGCCTGAGGTCGCCGGAAAGCCGCACCGGCGCCAGCCATTGGCGGATCGCCGCCTGAATCGGCGCGCCCTTGTCGGCCTTGACCAGAAGGCGCACCCGGTGGCGGCCGCGCACCCGGGCGATCGGGGCCGGCGCCGGGCCATAGACCTGGGCGCCGATCGCGGCAAGGGGGCCGGTATTGCGGGCAAGCTGGTTGCCCAGATCAAGGGCCGGCTCCAGCGCGCTGGCCGAGAGGATGATGCCCGCCATCCGGCCATAGGGCGGCACGCCTGCGGCCCGGCGTTCGGCCGCCTCGGCCCGCCAGAAACCTTCCTCGTCGCCGGCAATGATGGCGCGGATCACCGGGTGCTCTGGCTGATGGGTCTGGATCAGGCACAGGCCCGGCTTGTCGGCCCGCCCGGCCCGGCCCGACACCTGGCGCACCAGTTGAAAGCTGCGCTCGGCCGCGCGCAGGTCGCTGCCTTGCAGGCCCAGATCGGCGTCGATCACCCCGACCAGGGTAAGCAGCGGAAAGTTGTGCCCCTTGGCCACCATTTGCGTGCCGATGATGATGTCGGCCGCGCCCTCGGCAATGCGCAGGATCTGCTCCTTGAGCGCGCGGGCCGAGCCGAACAGGTCGCTTGACAGCACCGCCACCCGCGCCTCGGGGAACAGCCCCGCCACCTCCTCGGCCAGGCGCTCGACCCCCGGCCCGACCGGGGCCAGCCGCCCCTCGGCCCCGCAGGCGGGACAGGCCGCAGGCATTGGCCAGGTTTCGCCGCATTGATGGCACATCAGGCGCTTGAGAAAACGGTGCTCGACCAGGCGCGCGTCGCATTGCCCGCATCCCAGCTGGTGCCCGCAGGCCCGGCAGATGGTGACCGGCGCATACCCGCGCCGATTGAGAAACAGCAGCGATTGCTCGCCGCGGCCCAGGCGCGCGCGCACCGCCCGCTCCAGCACGGACGAAATCCAGCGGTTCGCCGGCAGCGCCTCGGCCCGCATGTCAACCGCCCGCATCTCGGGCAGCACCGCATCGCCGAAGCGGCTGGTCAGGGTCAGGCGGTTGTATTTGCCCGCCTCGACATTGGCCCAGCTTTCAAGGCTGGGCGTGGCCGAGGCCAGCACCACCTGCGCCCCGGCGATCGAGGCGCGCAGCACCGCCATGTCACGCGCCGAATAGAGCACGCCCTCCTCCTGCTTGTAGCTCTGGTCGTGCTCCTCATCCACCACGATCAGGCCCAGGTCGCGAAACGGCAAGAACAGCGCCGAACGCGCGCCCACCACCAGATCGGCCTCGCCCGCCCCGGCCATGCGCCACAGGCGCCGGCGCTCGGTCATGGTGACGCCGGAATGCCACTCGGCCGGGCGGGTGCCAAAGCGCGCCTCAACCCGCCTGAGGAAATCCGCGGTGAGCGCGATCTCGGGCAACAGCACCAGCGCTTGGCGGCCGCGCGCAAGGCACTCGGCCACCGCCTCGAGATAGACCTCGGTCTTGCCCGAGCCGGTCACTCCCTTGAGCAGGGTGGCGCGAAAGGCGCCGGCCCGAACCCCGGCGCGCAGGTCATCGGCGGCGACCTGCTGATCGGGCGAAAGGCGCTTGCCGGGGCGGCGAAAATCCAGCCGGGGAAAGGGGGTGTCGCGCGGCGCCTCTTGTTCGCACAGCGCGCCCAGCTTGATCAGCCCCTTGACCACCGAACGCGACACCCCCGCCAGATCGGCCAGCTCGCCAACCGTGAACACCGCTCCGAAATTGGCGTCCAGCACCGCCATCACCTTCTGGCGCGCCTCGGTCAGGCGGTTGGGCCGGGTGCTGCCGGCGCGCACCACCTTGCGCATCGACGGCGGGTCGAGCAACCCCGGTGCCCTGGTGGCCAGGCGCAGCATCTGGTGCATCGGCGTCAGGGTATAATCGCCCATGCGGGTCAGGAACTCGGCCATTTCCGGGCGCATCGGCGCCACCTCCAGCACCCGCCCGACCTCACGCAGCCGGCGCGCGTCAAACCCGCCTTCGCCCGGCCCCCAGACCACGCCCAGCACCCGGCGCGGCCCCAGCGGCACCTCGACAAAGGCGCCCTGCCAGCAGCCGCCCTCGGGGGCGCGATAGGTCAGCATCCGGTCGATCGGCTGAGCGGTGAGCACCGCCACCCGCGCCCCCGCCTCAAAGAACCGGGGGCCGCTCATCCCCGGCCCGCGCCACGCCGCGCCGCCGTTGCGCCCGCCGCGATTTGCCCTTTCCGCCCCGCCACGCCTGCGCTATTCAGTCGCGGAGCACAGCCATTTGCACAAGAGGACGCCCGCATGAAATTCTTTGCCGACACCGCCGAGATCGACGAAATCGCCGAGCTCAACGCCCTGGGCATGGTCGATGGCGTCACCACCAACCCGTCGCTGATCATGAAATCGGGCCGCGACATCCTGGACGTCACCCGCGAGATCGCCGCGATGATCGACGGGCCGGTCTCGGCCGAAGTGGTGGCGGTGGAGGCCGACGCGATGCTGGCCGAGGGCCGCAAGCTTGCCGAGATCGCCCCCAACATCGCCATCAAGCTGCCGCTCACCTGGGACGGGCTGAAGGCCTGCAAGGTGCTCTCGGGCGAGGGGCACATGGTCAATGTCACCCTGTGCTTTTCCGCCAACCAGGCGCTGCTCGCCGCCAAGGCGGGGGCGACGTTCATCTCGCCCTTCATCGGGCGGCTCGATGACATCAATATCGACGGTATGGAGCTGATTGCGGACATTCGCACCATCTATGACAATTACGGCTTCGAGACGCAAATACTTGCCGCCTCGATCCGCTCGGTCAACCACATGAAGGAGGCCGCCCTGATCGGCGCCGATGTGGCCACCGCGCCGCCCGCGGTGATCCGCAAGATGGCCGAGCACCCGCTGACCGACAAGGGGCTGGACGCTTTCCTGGCCGACTGGGCCAGAACCGGGCAAAAGATCCTCTGAGCCAAGCTCAAACGGCGCACCGGGACAAAAACAACGCACTCGCCGGAAAAATCGCGGCGGGGGCGCAAAAAATTGCAGAAATCCAACCTTGCCTTTGCTAGGGTGGAAGAAAACCAATCCGAGGCAGAGACCAGAACATGACCAGCGAAGCCGTGATCGACGAAAACCTGCGCGAAAAGATCATCGCGCAACCCGAGGCCATTCTGGACGATACCGAAGTCATGCGCGCCCTGATCGCGGCCAATGAGCGGGCCATGGGCGCCAATATCATCGACCTGCGCGGCATCGCCATGGCGCGGCTCGAACAACGGCTTGACCGGCTCGAGGAAACCCACCGGGGCGTGATCGCCGCCGCCTATGAAAACCTCGCGGGCATGAACCTGATCCACCGGGCGATCCTGCGCATGCTGGACCCGGCCGACTTCGAGACCTTCATGCTGGACCTTGGCGGTGAGGTGGCCGACATCCTGCGGGTCGATGTGGTGCGGCTGGTGCTGGAAAGCCGACAGAACAACGAAAACCCGGCGGTGCAGAAGCTGGGCCGGGTGCTGATCGCGGCCGAGCCGGGCTTTGTCCATTCCTATCTGGGCGCCCGCGACGGTGCCGCCACGCGGCCGGTGACCCTGCGGCAGCTCAGCGACCAGGACGAGCGCATTTTCGGCGAATCCGGCTTCTGGATCCGCTCCGAGGCCTGCCTGCGGCTGGACCTTGGCGAAGGGCGCCTGCCGGGCCTTCTGGTGCTGGGGGCCGAAGACCCGCACCAGTTCAAGCCGGGGCAAGGCACTGATCTTCTGGCATTTTTCGGCGGCGTTTTCGAACGCGCCATGCGCCGCTGGCTGTCGTGACATCCGGCGCGCTGCCGCTGACGCTTGACCGGGCCACCCGTGATGCGCTGTCAGGGTGGCTTGACCACCAGCGGGCGCTGCAGGATGCCGCGCAAAACACGCTCGATGCCTATCGGGCCGACATGGCCGGTTTTCTCGGATTTCTGACCGCCCATCACGGCCAGCCGCCAGACCTGACGGCGCTGGCCGGGATCGAGCTGCGCGACATGCGCGCCTGGATGGCGGCCGAGCGCGGCAGCGGGGCCTCTGCCCGGACGCTGGCGCGCAAATTGTCGGCGGTCAAGAGCTTCTACCGCTGGCTGGCGGCGCGCGATGGCTTTGATGCCACTGCGGTTCTGTCCACCAGAAGCCCGCGTTTCGCTGCGAAACTTCCCCGCCCGATGGCACGGGATGCCGCTGCCGGCATGATCGAAACCGCCGGCACGCAGGCGAAAAAGGACTGGATCGGCGCGCGCGATGTGGCGGTTCTGACCCTGCTGTATGGCTGCGGGTTGCGCATTTCCGAGGCGCTTGGCCTGACCGGCGCCGATGCGCCCCTGCCCGAGGTGCTGCGTATCACCGGCAAGGGCGGGCGCGAGCGGCTGGTGCCGGTGCTGCCGGTGGCGCGGGAAGCGGTGGCGCGCTACATGCGGCTCTGCCCGTTCGAGCTGGCCCCGAAGGCGCCCCTGTTTCGTGGCGCGCGCGGCGGCGCCCTGAACCCGCGCATGGTGCAAAAGGCGGTCGAGCAGGCACGCCTGGCGCTGGGCCTGCCGGCCTCGGCCACCCCGCACGCCTTCCGCCACAGCTTTGCCACCCATCTGCTTGATGCCGGCGGCGATCTGCGCACCATTCAGGAGCTGCTGGGCCATGCCTCGCTCTCGACCACCCAGGCCTATACCGCGGTGGATACGGCCCGGCTGATGCAGGTCTATCAAAAGGCCCATCCGCGCGCCTGACCCGGATTTTTTCCCGGAAAGCCTTTTCCCGCCCGGAAATATGCGGCATGAAGGGCGCATGAGTGCGCATGGCAAAGCCTTGTTTGTTCACCTGTTTACCGCTACCGGCGCGGTTTTCGCCATGCTGGCGATGTTGGCGGCGGTGGACGAAAAATGGGGGCTGATGTTTCTGTGGCTGGTGGTGGCCTTTGCCGTGGACGGCATCGACGGCCCGCTGGCCCGCCGCTTCGAGGTCCGCACATATGCGCCCGAGATCGACGGCGTACTGCTTGACCTGATCATCGACTACCTGACCTATGTTTTCATCCCCGCCTATGCGCTTTTCAAGTCCGGGCTGCTGCCGGGCTGGACCGGCTGGGTCTCGATCATCGTCATCACCTTTGCTTCGGCCGTGTATTTTGCCGATACCCGTATGAAAACCAAGGATAATTCCTTTGCCGGTTTTCCCGGCGCCTGGAACATGGTGGTGATCGTCCTGTTTGCCCTGAAGCCGAATTTCTGGCTGATGCTGGCGATCGTCATCATCCTGGCCGGCGCCATGTTCACCAATTTCAAGTTCATCCATCCGGCCCGCACCGAGCGCTGGCGGGTGGTTTCCCTACCCGTTGCCATCGCCTGGGTTATTTTTGCCAGTTGGGCCGCCTGGGTCGATTTTCACCCGCAAAGCTGGGCGCATTGGGGGCTGGTGGCAACCTCGCTCTACCTGCTTCTGGCGGGCATCGCCCAGCAGGTCATCCCCGAGCGCACGACGCCCTAAAGCCGGGTCAGCACCGCGCCCGCCACGATCAGCAGCGCCGCCAGCCCCTTGCCCGGATTCATCCGCTCGCCAAATAGCAGCCAACCGATCAGCACCGCAAACAGGATCGAGGTCTCGCGCAGCCCCGCAACCAGCAGCACCGGCGCCCGGGTCATCGCCCAGACCACGATGGAATAGGCCAGGTAAGAGGCCAGCCCCGCCACCACCCCGGCGCGCACTTCCCCTCGGCTCACCCGCAGCACCCCGCGCCCCTCCCAGGCCAGAACGACCGGCAGATAAAACACCGCCGTGGCCGCCAGCGCCCAGCCGGTAAATGCCACCCCCTGGCCCATCTCCCGCGCGCCGATCCCGTCTATGATCGAATACCCCGCCGTCGCAGCCGCCGAAGCCAGCGCGAAGGGCAACAGCCGCCGACTTTCTCCATCGGTAAAAACCCCGCGCGCCATCAGCAGGATTCCCAGGCCCAGAACCACGATCCCCACTGCTTCAATCGGGCGTATGACATCGGTCAGGAAGAACCCGCCCACCAACAGCACCAGAAGCGGGGCCGTACCGCGCGCAATCGGATAGACCCGGCTCAGATCACCATGACCATAGGCATATCCCAGCGCCAGAAGATAAACCGTGCGTACAAGCCCCGATGCAAGTATCCAGGGCCAGACCTGGGCCGCGGGCAGCGGATAGAACCCCACCACCATCATCCCGACCACGCCGTTGCCCACCGCAACCAGCAGCATCGCGCTCTGCTTGTCGCCGCCCGTCTTGACCAGCGCGTTCCATCCGGCATGCAGAAGCGCCGCACCGATCACCCACAGGAACACGCCAAGGCTCATCTCACTCTCCCCGCTCGCGCAGCTCGGACATCCGGGGGGAGGGCGAAAGCCCTTTCATCTTTCCCCAAATACTCCCGCCGGAGGCACGAAATCCATGGCGCCGGCGCTAGCCAAGCGCCGCGTCACAGCGGCCACAGACCCCCGGATGCGCATGCGTACCCACATCCGGCAGGATCTTCCAGCAGCGCTGGCACTTCTCGCCCCGGGCCTTTTCGAACACCACACCAACCCCTTCGATTTCCGGCAGGCGGAAGGCCTCGGCCGGGATCGGGTCGCCGGTCAGGGTCACGGCCGAGGTGATGCAGATATCGGCAAAGTCCACCGATTTCAGCGCCGCGAGCGTGTCCGCATCGCGCACATGCACCACCGGCGCCGCCTCCAGCGAGGCGCCGATCACCTTGTCGCGCCGCTGCACCTCAAGCGCCGCCGTCACCACCCGGCGCACCCGGCGAATGGCCTCCCACTTGGCGGCCAGCGGCTCGTCCAGCCAATCGGCCGGGGTCAGGGGGAAATCCTCCAGATGCACGCTGGCATCCTCCTGCGCATGCCGCTCCAGCCAGACCTCTTCCATGGTGAAGGTCAGGATCGGCGCCAGCCAGGTGGTCAGCCGCTCATACAGCAGATCCAGCACCGTGAGGGCGGCGGCGCGGGTCGGGTCGTCATCGCCGTCGCAATAGAGCGCGTCCTTGCGGATGTCGAAATAGAAGCTCGACAGGTCCACCGTGGCAAAGGTGAACACCGCCTGCCAGACGCTCTGAAAATCCAGCGCGCCATAGCCCGCGCGCACCTGGTGGTCCAGCTCGGCCATGCGATGCAGCACCCAGCGCTCAAGCTCGGGCATGGCCTCGGGCGCCACCCGGTCGCGAGAGGAAAAATCGCCCAGGCTGCCCAGGATGAAGCGCATGGTATTGCGCAGCCGGCGGTAGCTGTCAGCCACGCCCTTGAGGATCTCGTCGCCGATACGCTGGTCGGCGGAATAATCCACCTGCGCCACCCACAGGCGCAGGATATCGGCGCCGTATTGCTTGATCACCTTCTCGGGCGCGATGATGTTGCCCAGGCTCTTGGACATTTTCATGCCCTTGTCATCGAGCGTAAAGCCGCAGGTCATCACCCCCCGATAGGGGGCGCGCCCGATGGTGCCGCAGGCCTCGAGCATCGAGGAATGGAACCAGCCGCGATGCTGGTCGGTGCCTTCGAGGTAAAGATCGGCAATGCCGTCCGCCGCCCCGTCCGGCCGGTCGCGCAGCACGAAGGCATGGGTCGAACCGGAATCGAACCACACGTCCAGCACATCCATCACCTGCTCATAGGCGTCCGGGTCAACGATGCCCGAAAGGAACCGCGCCTTGGCGTCGGGCGCATACCACGCATCCGCCCCCTCGGCCTCGAAGGCATCGCGGATGCGGGCATTGACTGCCTCGTTTTTCAGCAGGAAATCCGGGTCATCGGGCATGGCGCCCTTTTTCACGAAACAACTGAGCGGCACGCCCCAGGCGCGCTGGCGCGAGAGCACCCAGTCGGGCCGGGCCTCGATCATCGAATAAAGCCGGTTGCGCCCGCTGGGCGGGGTCCATTTCACCAGCTTGTCGATCGAGGTCAGGGCGCGTTCGCGGATCGTGCGCCCATAGGTGTCGTCGCCGCCGCAGGGCCGGTCGATGGCCACGAACCATTGCGGCGTGTTGCGATAGATCACCGGCGCCTTGGAGCGCCAGGAATGCGGATAGGAATGGGTGATGCGCGCCCGGGCAATAAGCGCGCCCACCTCGATGAGCTTGTCGATCACCGCCTTGTTGGCGCCGCCCTCCTTGCCCTTGGGGGTGATGATCACCTCGCCGGCAAACAGCGGCAGGTCGGGGCGGAACGAGCCGTCTTCCAGCACGTTATAGGTCATCGGCAGGTTGTATTTCAGGCCGATCTGATAGTCGTCGTCGCCATGGCTGGGCGCGGTATGCACGAACCCGGTGCCGGCATCGGCGGTCACATGCTCGCCGGGCAGAACCGGCACGTCGAAATCCCATTCGCCATTGTCGGCCAGGCCACGAAACGGATGCGCCAGGGTCAGGCGGTCAAGCTCCTCGGGCGCCACGTCGCGCAGCCTGGTGACCATCTCGGGGCCCAGCCGCGCCGATTTCAGCACGTCCTCCACCAGCTCCTCGGCGATCAGGTAACGGTCGCCCACCTGCGCCCAGCTTTCCTCGGGCGTGGCGGTGACCTCATAAAGGCCATAGGCGATGGTCGGGCCATAGCACACGGCCCGGTTTTGCGGGATGGTCCAGGGGGTGGTGGTCCAGATCACCACATCCGCCCCCACCAGGTCATCGGGGCCGGCCACCACCGGGAATTTCACCCAGATCGCATCGCTTTTCTTGTCGTGATATTCGACCTCGGCCTCGGCCAGGGCGGTCTTTTCCACCGGCGACCACATCACCGGCTTGGAGCCCTGGTAAAGCGTGCCGTTCATGAGAAACTTCATGAACTCGCCGGCAATGGTGGCCTCGGCGTGGTAATCCATGGTCAGATAGGGGTCGTCCCAGTTGCCGGTGACGCCCAGGCGCTTGAATTCCTCGCGCTGGATATCGACCCACTTTTCGGCAAAGCGCCGACATTCCTGGCGAAAGTCGATCACGTCAACCGCGTCCTTGTCGAGCCCCTTGGCCCGGTACTGTTCCTCGATCTTCCACTCGATCGGCAGGCCGTGGCAATCCCAGCCCGGCACAT
>CAZPDV010000024.1:0-13298 GCA_964585355.1 uncultured Aliiroseovarius sp. | reverse complement strand
CGGCGTCAAGGGCGGCTATTTCCCGGTCAACCCGGTGGATGACGCGCAGGATATTCGCTCGGAAATGCTCTCGACCATGAAGGCGATCGGCATGAAGGTGGACAAGCACCACCACGAGGTTGCCTCCTGCCAGCACGAGCTGGGGCTGGTCTTCGACAGCCTCACCAAGCAGGCCGACAACCTGCAGAAATACAAGTATGTCATCCACAACGTGGCCCATGCCTATGGCAAGTCCGCCACCTTCATGCCCAAGCCGATCGCCGGCGACAACGGCACCGGCATGCACTGCAACATGTCGATCTGGAAGGACGGCAAGCCGCTCTTTGCCGGCGACAAATATGCCGATCTCAGCCAGGAGGCGCTGTGGTTCATCGGCGGCATCCTCAAGCACGCCAAGGCGCTCAACGCCTTCACCAACCCGGCGACCAACTCCTACAAGCGCCTGATCCCCGGTTTCGAGGCGCCGGTGCTGCGCGCCTATTCGGCCCGCAACCGGTCGGGCTGCGTGCGCATCCCGTGGACCGAAAGCCCCAAGGCCAAGCGGGTCGAGGCACGCTTCCCGGACCCGGCCGCCAACCCCTATCTGGCGTTTTCGGCGCTGCTCATGGCCGGCCTTGACGGGATCAAGAACAAGATCGACCCCGGCCCGGCCCAGGACAAGAACCTCTATGACCTGCCGGCCGAAGAGCTCGAGGGCATCCCCACCGTCTGTGCCTCCCTGCGCGAGGCGCTGGAGGCGCTCGAGGCCGATCACGACTTCCTGCTGGCGGGCGACGTGTTCACCAAGGATCAGATCGAGGGCTACATGGAGCTGAAATGGGAAGAGGTGTACGAGTTCGAGCACACCCCGCACCCGGTCGAATTCAAGCTCTACTATTCCTGCTGATCGGCGGACTGACCGCTCAAAATTAACGCAAAAGGGCGCTAAAAATGGCGCCCTTTTCGCATTTTCCGGCCGGGCCTTCACCAAAAGGAACGATTCGCGCCCTAAAACCTCCGTAATGACCGGCAAGATCGAAGGCCAGGATACAGGAGACGGGCATATGGGCTTCCGGGCATCCGGGTTTGCACAATTTGCACAAGGGGCACAGGGCAGGTCGGCCGCCAGGGCCGCCCTGCTGTTGCCGCGCCCCTGCCCGATGCGCCCCGGGGATATCGCCGCGCATGTGCTCGCCGCGATCAAGGCGCATGGCCCGCTGCATTCGCGCAACTACGAGGGCGAAAATCACCGCCTTCTGGGGCTGCGCGGGGCTTTCGGCTTTCTGACCATTGGCAGCAGCCCCACCCCCCTGGGCGCGGCCGCCTTTGCCCGTGCCATCCCCCCCTTTTCCAGCGCCAAGCGCCGGGCCGCCCTGATGCGCGTCATCGCCCATCACGAAGCGGCGCTCAGCCTGCGGCTGTACTTGCGCGATCCGAAAGCGGGCTTTGCCGGTTGGCCACTGCACCGGGCGCTGGCGGCTGTTGCCGATGAGCTGGCGCCGATGGGGCTGCTCTGGGGGAGGCATGGGGTGCTGTTCGAGGGGCTCGAGGCCCGCCGCCTGCTGGCCCAGCCGGAGCCGACAGCGCTGTTCGTGGCGCCGCGGCTGATCAGCATCGGCCCGCGCCGCCTGCCCGCCATCCGATTTGAAGGCGCCCGCGCCCTGTTGGGCCTTGGCGTCACCCTGCACCTGCTGGAAATGGATTTTCACGCCGCGCGCAGGCTTGGGCTGGCCTTCATTGCCGCCGCCCTCAGCGACCCGGCACTTCCCTACCGGCAAAGCTTTGCCCATGATGGACAGGGCGCGCGCATCTCGCACCGGGAAGGCGCGCCGGACATCGCCCTGATCCCCCTGCCCGCGCGCCCGCCTGTCGCCAGCGTTGCCTGAAACTCAACGCGCCGATACCGCCAGGAACGGCGCCGGCACCTCGGGCCAGGCGGCCAGGATATCCACCGCCATCTGCCGCCACCCGGCCTCGCGCCAGCCCATGCGCGTGCCCCGAATATAGGTCAGGAAACGAAAGCCGGTCTTGCCGAGCAGCGATCGGGTTGCCACCTCGTCCGGCCAGATCACCCGCCGCCCATAGGCGATATTCACCGGCAGGCCCATCTCGGGCAGGGCCTTGTCGATCAACTCGGTACAAAAAAGCGCCTCGTCGGTATCCAGGTCGAAATGTATGTCGAACGGCGTGCCGATCTGTTTGAACAGATAGATCACCGCCCGCTGCTTTTGTGCGCGGCTCAGCCCCTGCGGGCGGAACAGCGCCGTGGCATCCGAATCCATCACCTGCTCGGGGCCGGCCAACCGCACCGCCTTGTCTATTGCCTCGATCGCCAACCCACCGGCCCGGACCCGGGCCTGAAACGGCACCACCGCCGGGTGGTTCCAGACCCCCAGCGCGCGCAGGTCGGCTTCGGTGCCTATATAGAGCATGGAATGGCCGAAATGGCCGGTGCCGGCCGCCCCCGAAAGATGCGCCTTGTTGGCGATCAGCAACAGGTCGAGCGGCCGGGCCTGGCTCAGGAGCCTGTCATATGCCCTTGCCTTTCCCTGCAAATAGGGGTCGCGCAGAACCACTCCCCGCGAAAACGGCACCAGCGAGCCCGCCGCCCCCTCGACCACCTTGACCAGGCCGATCGGATACCTGTCCGAGCTGGCGCAACAGGCGGCCAGGGCGCGGGTCAGGGCCTCATCCTCGGGCGGCGCAACCGAAATTTCCGGCTTCGGGCTGCAACTGGCCACCGCGAAAAGCAGGAGCGCCGCCACCAGAATCCGCCGCCCCAGCCACCAGCCTCGCCTCATCCCGAATGGCCGTATCCGGGCGGCATCACGCATCGCCCTCCTCCACCATCCGATAGCGGAAATCGCAGTGGCTTGCCCCCTGCATGATGGTCTGGTTGCGGGTCAGGCGCATTTTCGGATTGTAGCCCTGGCAAAAGGTGCCATCGCGGTTGCACGACAGCAGATGCCCGATCTCCTCAAGCCCCATTTCGCGGTACATTTCGGCATAGGCGCACCTGGTCATGTTGTATTCCAGCCGCTCGGCGCTGGCCACCAGCACCTCGCGTTCCAGCGCGCCGCCGGCCTCCCACAGGGCGGAAAGCGCGTTGAAATCCAAGAGGTCCGGCTCGCGCCCCAGCTTGTCGCGGAAATAGCGCCCCTGCTCGACCGCCGAACGCTGCACCGCCTCGCCGATCACCGCCTCGGCCTCGGCCCGGCCGCTGCGTGCCTCGATCACATCGAAAACATGCTTGAGGATCGCCGCCTCGATCCGCCGTTTCTCCAGAATCGGCAGCTCATCGCTTGCCTGATCCTTCCTTTCCCGATCCGTCCCGCTCATCGTGCCTCCTGTCATCCCGGTCCCCGCCAGTCGCGCCAACGATAGAGCAACAGCGCGCTGCGCGCCAGCCTGCGCGCGAGCGGATGAAACGGCACCGGCTTCGGCGTGGAAAACGGCAGTGCAGCCTCCGCCGCCGGCCCGCCCGCCATGACCCGCGCCATTTCGCGCCCCGCCGACACCGACAGCGCCACCCCCCGGCCATTGAAGCCGCTGGCGCTGAACAGCCCCGGCTGCGGCTGGAAAAACTGCGGGAAACGGTCCGGGGTGATCCCCACATAGCCCGACCAGACATGGCTGAAGCGCACCCGTCCCAGCGCCGGAAAGGCCCGGGCAAGCCGCCCGCCCACCAGCCGCGACAGGCGCGGGCCGGCATTCAACGGCAGCATCATCGCCGCCCCGGTCACCAGCCGGTCGCGCGCGTCCAGCCGGAAATAGCGCAGATCGCCACGGGTGTCCGACACCGCCTGGCGGCCGGGCAGGATCTGCGCCCGCGCCTGTGGCGAAAGCGGCTCGGTCACCATCTGCCACGAGGTCACCGGCACCACGCTGCGCGCCACCTGCGGGGCAAGCCCGCCCGCCACCACGCCGCCATAGGCGCCGGTGGCCAGCAGCACCGCATCGCAGCGCACCTCCCCCTGCCCACAGCGCAGCCGCCACTGCCCGGCCGCGCGCTGCATCTCCTGCACCGGGCTGGCCTCGTGGAGTTCCACCCCCGCCCCGGCACAGGCCCGCGCCAGCCCATGCGCCAGCATCAGCGGGTTGATATGGCCGCCGGTGGGGTTGAGCATGCCGCCATGCCAGGCGGGCGAGCCCAGCAGCGCGTCGCATTCGCGCTTGTCCAGCATCCGGCACGGCGCGCCGCGCGCGGCCCAGGCGGCGTTGCGGGCGGCACTGACCTTGAGAAAGGCCGGCGCATGGGCCGGCTGGAACCAGCCGCTCTGCTCGGCCTCGCAGTCAATCCCCTCGGCCTCGGCCAGCCGGAACAGGGTCTCGGCCGAATCGCGCACCAGGCCGACAAAGCGGGCGCCAACATCGCCAAAACGCGCCTCGATCCAGTCGGGTTCGACCCCGGTCAGCACCGGAATCACCTGGCCGTTATTGCGCCCCGAGCCGCCCCAGCCGATGGCCCGCCCCTCCAGCAGCACCACGCTGGCCCCGCCCCGCGCCAGGTGCAGCGCGGCGGAAAGGCCGGTAAAGCCGCCGCCGATCACCGCCACATCGGCCCGCCGCACCCCTTGCAGCGCCGGGAATCCCGCGCCCTTTGGCGACACTTCCCGCCACCACGAACGCGCCGTCTCATAGGGCCTCGATGCCGGCTGCATGGCTCCCCCCCTCAGTTCACGGGGGCAGTGTGTCGCGCCAGCCCGCCCGGCGCAAGCAGATTACCGTGGCGTCAGGCCCGCGCCTCGATCGCCGCCCGGGCCAGTTCCTCGCGATCTTCCGCCACCATGCCGGGCTCATAGAAGGTATAACAGGCGCGGCCCTTCTGCTTGGACACATAAAGCGCCGCATCGGCGTCTTCCATCATCTGCGCCACCTCGGGCTGCGCGTATTGGGTCGAGATCACGATCCCGATCGAGCCGGAAATCCGGGCCATTTCATCGCGGTAGGGGATCGGCTTTTCCAACCGCTCGATCATCCGCGCGGCAATCGCGGCGATCTTCGCGGGGTCGGTCTGGTGGTCGATCACCAGCACGAATTCATCGCCCCCGACCCGCGCCACCGTGTCTTCTTTGCGGGTTTCCTCGGTCAGGATGCGCGCCACTTCCCTGAGCACCGTATCCCCCGCCGCATGCCCCAGCCGGTCATTGACCGCCTTGAAGAAATCAAGGTCCAGATGCATCAGGGTGAACGGCACATCGCGGCTGATCGCGCGGTCCAGCACCTGGTCCAGCACCCGCCGGTTCTTCAGCCCGGTGAGCATGTCCGAGGCCGCATCTTCCTCGGCCGCGCGCTTGGCCCCGTAAAGCCGCTCATTGAGCTTCCTGCTTTCGCGCTGCGCCGCCGAGTTGGCCTCGACCAGATACAGAAGCTCGAGCGTCAGGTCGCTGGCGGCAAAATCCGAGCCGGCAAGGTCATAGTGCCGGACCGCATCGACCACCGAAATCCCGAACGAGAAATTGATCAGCCCGGTCTTGCCATCGGGCAGCACGCAGGCGGTGCCGATCAGAGAGGTCAGATGCTGGTCATTGATGCGGGTATAAATCTTGCGCCCATAGCGCGCGCAGGCATCCAGAAGATTGGCCCGCGGCCGCTTGCGCCGGGCCAGGAACATGTCAAAGAAATGCCGGCCCGCCAGGTCGGCGCCGCCGAACACCTTGCGAAGGGTCGGCCCCACATGCAGGATGGTTTCCTCCAGGTCAAACAGCACGTGCATGGGC
Source organism: uncultured Aliiroseovarius sp. (assembly GCA_964585355.1). GTDB lineage: Bacteria > Pseudomonadota > Alphaproteobacteria > Rhodobacterales > Rhodobacteraceae > JAAEUB01. The sequence continues at coordinate 7,599 of CAZPDV010000024.1, read as the reverse complement.
ATCATCCGGTCCAGCGCCTCGATGTCCAGGCTGATCTGCGTCATCTCTTTCCCGCCCACCATGTCAGCCAACCTCCTGCACCAGGGTGAAGTCCTGCCCCTCGGAAAAGGCCGCGTCCAGAAGCCGGATCGACAGGGTGCCGGTATCGCCCTGGCGCCCCAGATCCTCGATGAAGACCAGGGCGCCGTAATCATCCGCCATGGCCCGCAACAGGCCGACCAGAACATCCCCGAACCCGGCTTGCCGGGCGGTGCATTTCAGGAGGAATTCGCCATCCTCGCGCTCGGTCAGTTCCATCTCGGGCAAATCGAGATCGGGCACCGCCAGCCGCGCCCGCCCGCGCAGATCGCTCAGCGAATGCAGGAAATCGGCATAGTCAATGCCGCCAAAGCGCAGCAGGCGCCGGACACCGGCACTTCGCGGATCGGCGACCAGGTAGGTCCCGAAATCCTCAAGCAGCACCTCCCGCGGCTTGCCCAGTTCATCTGCGGCCGTGTCGATCAGGGCCTGGGTCAGGGCATCGTCATAGGAAAACATGGGTTCGAAACTGTCAAAACCGACATCGAGCTCCTCCATCACCCGCTGCCAGAATTCATGCCCATATGTCGCCTTGAGAAACCCCTCAAGCGACCGATTGATCAAACCATGCATACCGCTCACCCTGTAATTTGTACCCGGTTTATTTGCACGCGTATGTTTAGCCTAATGCGAAAACGTTAACAAAACCCGAAAAAGCCGGGTTATTGCAGCCGAAGCACCTTTTCCCCCATAAGTAGAAACGGATCCGGGCTGTCGAGGCTGAAGGCGCCTTGCCCGATCCGGTCGATGATCTCCGGCCCGGCCCATCCCCCGGCCCCTTGCGGAAACAGCCGCGCCTCGAAATACCCGTCGCCCGCCGCCCAGCCATCAACGCCGGCGCGCGCATCGGTGATCAGGTAGAACACCGCCACCTCCTGGCCCGGCCGGTCCGGCAGGAAATCCGCCACCAAAGCCACGCAGCCGGGATTGCCCGCAGGGGTGGTGCGGCGGCAGCCATCGCGCCAGAGCGGCACCCGGTCATCCCTGAAAAACGCTTCGGGCAGGGTCGCCCCGGCCGGATACAGGCGCAGCCGGCGGCGCAGCGCCTCGGTATCCTCCACCGCCGCGCCCGGCTGGCCGCGCTGCCATTCCCGGCGGTCCCGCGCCGCGCCCAGCCGCGCCAGCACCGGGGCCAGTTCCGCCGCGCGCGGATGCGAGGGCTCGGAAAGCCGCGCCAGCACCGCCTGCCCCGCCCGCCCCCATTCATGGCCGATCGCCCAGAGGTCAAGCTGGTCCGCCGGCATGTGGGCCTTTTCGAAACGGGCAAGCTGCGCGTTGGCCGAGATGCGCTCGGCATCAAGCGCCGGGCTGAGCCAGAGCACCGCCAGCCCGATCATCGCCAGCGCCATGCCGATATTGGCCTGCCGGATCCGCGCCATCCAGTCGCCGGGCCGCAGCGCCGCCATGGCATAGCTGCCCCCATAGCCCAGCACCACCAGCGCCGAAACCGCCGCCGCCAGGCGCCTGGGGGTCCAGCCATATTCGGCCACCCGCAGCCACACCGCCCAGGCGGCAAGCCCGCCCAGCAGCGGCAGCAAAAGCGCCATCAGCCGGGCCGAAACGGTCAGGACCCGGCTGCGGGCGGCCTCCTGGGGGCCGGCGTCCAGCACCGCGGTGATCAGCGTCACCGCCGCCCCCGCCAGCGCCATCAGCACCGCCGCCGGCGACAGGCTGCCAAACAGAGCCGACAGCCCGCGCAGGGGGGCGGCCACCAGGAACACCGCGCTCACTGCCAGCACGAAGGGCAACATCAGCCTGAGCAGCCGCAGCGCCAGATAGGGCGAGACATAGGCGCGCAGCTGGTGCGCCACCGCCAGCCCCAGCCCGAGCATCAGCCCGCTGAGCACCCAGGGCACCCAATCGACCTTGAGCAGGCGGCTGATCGCGTCGATGCCGACGATCTGCAACACCTGGTCCGACAGCAGGATCAGCCCCCAGAACAGCTGAGCAAAGATCAGCGCCGCCAGATAGCGCACGGCGAGGCGCCAGGCATGGTGAAACAGCGCCGGATAGCAGCGCCAGCCCTCGTCCGGGCGGGCAGCGGCGATCAGGAAAGGCACCGGCAGGGTGACCAGCACCAGAAAGGCAACCACCACATGCCCGGTGGAAAGGTAAGCATTGACCGTGTCAAAACGGATCGACCCCCAGGCCAGCATCCCGCCCGCGACCAGCCCGATCCCGGCCGCCACCGCCAGCGCCCGGCGCAGCCGCAGCGGCCCCCAGGCCAGCATCAGGACCGAGAAGAACCCGCCGCTGATCGCACTCAGGGCCAGGACCAGCCGCTCGCTGTCGATCAGGTCCGGCAGCCTCATGGTCAGAAACCATATGGCAAGCCCGGCCACGCCGCCGATAAGCGCCATGCCCGCCTGCTCGATCTCCTCCCGGTTTTGCCGTGTCATGTCAGGGCTCCTGCCTTGGCGGCGCAGTATAGGGACCGGGCGGCGGGCATGCAAATCCTGCGCCACGGGCAAGGGCTGCAAGGCGCATCTGCGATGCGCCGGATTTGAGGCCTTCGGCGAGGATATTTATGAACAGAAGAAGCCGGCTCAGGGACAGGTGAGGTCGTTGCTCACCCCGAACAGCATCAGCCCCAGCACCAGCAGCAGCCCGGCCAGGGTCAGGGCATTTTGCAGCCGGGCCGGCAGCTTGCGCCGCGTCACCGCCTCATAGCCGTAAAACAGCAGATGCCCGCCATCCAGCATCGGGATCGGCAGCACGTTGAGAAAGCCGACCGCCGTGGACAGTACCGCCACGAACCAGAGAAAGGCGTCCGGCCCCTGCGCGGCGGCCTGCCCCGAGGTTTCGGCAATGCCGATCGGCCCGCGCAGGTTGCAGGTGGAAATATCGCCCGCGAACATGTGGTAAAGCCCGGACAGGGACGAGGTGACGATGTACCAGGTCTGGTCGATCCCGGCCGAAAGCGCCTCGATCGGGCCGAGCCGGCGGCTCTCGGGTTCAAACAGGAAACGGGCGGCGACGCCGATCAGCCAGCGGGTTTCAAAGCCGCCATCGGCCCGCGGCAGGTCCACCTTGCGCGGGGTCAGGGTAACATCCAGCACCTTGCCGGCCCGCCACACGCGCAGCGGCAGCGGCCGGCCACCGCTTGCGCCAACGATGTCACGCATCTGGGCAAAGGTCTGAACCTTCTGACCGTCGATCGACAGGATCACGTCGCCCGCTTGCAGCCCCGCCTCCATCGCGGCCGACCCCGGCGAAACACCCCCCACCATCGGCGGGTATGGATGCGGCGCCATCACGGTGATTTCACGCCCGTCGCGGCGCACCCGGTAGGGCAGCGGGCTTTTCTCCGGCAGCTTTTGCACGAAGTCGGGAAATTCCTCGAGCCCCGGCGTCGGCTGACCGTCGATTGCCAGGATCTGATCCCCCGGCTTCAGGCTGTCTTCCAGGCCGGGCATGTCCGGCAGGCTGGCCACGGTCAGGGGCTCGGTCGCGACCCCCTGGAACAGGGCAAAACCGGCAAAAATGGCAATGGAAAGCAGGAAATTCGAGACCGGCCCGGCGGCCACGGTCAGGGTGCGCGCCCAAAGGGGCGCGCCGGGCAGAGAGGCCCGGCGCTCATCCGCGCTCAACCCTTCCAGCACCGCCTCGTCCGCCCCGGCGCTGGCGGCATTGGCATCGCCCAGAAACTTGACATAGCCGCCAACCGGAATTGCCGCGATCTGCCACCTGGTGCCGCGCTTGTCTCGGCGCGACCACAGGGCCGGGCCGATGCCGATGGAAAACACCTCGGCCCGGATCCCGGACCAGCGGCCGACGATATAATGGCCGTATTCATGGATCGACACGATGATGATGAGCGCCGCCACGAAGGCCAGCAAGGTAAACGCGATATTGCCAAAATGCGGGATAAGCCCGATCAGATCCATGTCCTGCCTCTTTTCCGGGGCTCAGAGCCCGGTTGTGATGATTTCCTCGACCGCCTGTCTGCCCATGTGGTCAGCCGCGTGCACCTTATCAAGGGTCATTGTGGCACCTTCAAGGCCGGGCACGCCGCGCGCCAGCGCCGCCTCGACCAGCCGCGCCATGTCGAGAAAGCCGATCCGGCGGGCGATGAAGGCGTCCAGCGCCGCTTCCTTGGCGCCATTGAACACCGCCCCGGCCAGCCCGCCCGCCGCCATCACCTCGCGCGCCAGCCGCAGGGCGGGAAAGCGCGCCTCGTCGGGGGGCTCAAACTCCAGCGCGCCGATCCGGGCCAGATCCAGCCGCGCCACCGGCAGCGCCGCGCGCGCCGGCCAGTTCAGCGCATAGCCGATGGCATGGCGCATGTCCGGCGCCCCCAGATGCGCCATCAGCGCCCCGTCGCGAAACCCGACCAGCGCATGCACCAGGCTCTGGGGGTGGACCAGGACCTCGATCCGATCAGGGGCAATGCCGAAAAATTCATGCGTTTCAATAAGTTCCAGTGCCTTATTGAACATGGATGCGCTGTCGATGGTAATGCGCTGCCCCATGTCCCAGTTGGGATGCGTCGTCGCCTGTTCCAACGTCGCCTGGGCCAGCTTTTCGACCGGCCAGTCGCGAAACGGGCCGCCCGAGGCGGTGATGATGATGCGCTCCACCGCCGCCATGTCCTCGCCCACCAGCGCCTGAAAGACGGCGCTGTGCTCGCTGTCCACCGGCAGGATGCGGGCGCCGTGGGTGGCGGCCTCGGAAAGGATCAGCGGGCCGGCGGTGACCAGGCTTTCCTTGTTGGCCAGCGCCAGCACCGCCCCCTGCCGGATCGCGGCCAGGCCCGGCGCCAGGCCGGCAGCGCCGACAATGGCGCTCATCACCCAGTCGGCGGGGCGGGCGGCGGCCTCGACCAGGGCCTCGGCACCGGCGGCCACCTCGACCCCCGAGCCGGCCAGCGCCGCCTTCAGCGCCGCATATTCATCGGCATGGGCGGTGACGGCGATCTCGGCGCGAAACGCGCGCGCCTGGGCCGCCAGCAACGCCACGTTGCGCCCGCCGGTCAGCGCCACCACCTTGCAGGCCTCCCCCGCCCGCCCGATCAGGTCCAGCGTGTTCTGGCCGATCGAACCGGTAGCGCCCAGGATGCTGACCCGCCGCATCAGCCCAACACCCCGATCACCGTCAGCACCAGCGCCGCGCCCAGAAGCGCATCGAAACGGTCGAAAACCCCGCCATGGCCGGGGATCAGGTTCGAGCTGTCCTTGATGCCGGTATGGCGCTTGAGCGCGCTTTCGGCGGCATCGCCCATCTGCGAGGCAAAGGCCAGCAGCGCCGACAGAACCGCCATCCACGCCCCGCCCCAGATCAGCCCGATCAGCCCGGCGGCAAGCCAGCCCGCAACCGTGCCCGCCCAGGTCTTTTTCGGGCTGACGCGCGGCCAGAATTTCGGCCCGCCGATCAGGCGACCGGCAAAATATCCTGCAATATCAGTGGCAACCACCACCGAGACCAGCCAGAGGATCTTGCCCATGCCGGCCTCGACCCTGAGCGCGGTCAGGCCATATCCCGCCAGCAACACCCAGGCCAGATAGACCCCGTAACGCCCCCTTTCGCCGGCCACCGGCAGGCGCGCCGGCAGGGTCAGGGCGGTGGCGACGATCAGGGCAAGGGCGTAAAGGCCGCTGACAAAGCCCGCCGCCAGCACCACCAGCGCCGCCAGCGCGCCAGCGCCACGGGCGAGAGCCGGCGCCTCGGGGGCCAGCATCGCGGTCATTTCCCAGACCACCACCCCCACGGCCAGCGCCACCAGCGCCCCGAATACCAGCCCGCCCCACCAGATCGCGAGCCCGCCGATCCCGGCCATGACAATGGCCGAGGCCACCCGCGGGCCAAGGTCGCTCCAGCTGCCGCTACTCACTGAGAACGGCGCCGAAGCGGCGTTCGCGACCGTCGAAATCGGCCATGATCCGGGCAAATATCTCGGCGGTGAAATCCGGCCAGAGCGTGTCGATGAACTCATATTCGGCATAGGCCGATTGCCAGAGCAGGAAGTTCGAGATCCGCGCCTCGCCGGACGTGCGAATCACCAGGTCAGGATCGGGTAAAACGCAAGTATCCAGGTACCTTGGCAGGGTTTCTTCATCCACGTCCTGGGGCCGAACCCTGCCCGCCGCCACGTCATGCGCCAGCCGCCGGGCGGCGCGCGTCACCTCGTCACGCCCCCCGTAATTGAGCGCGATGGTCAGATGCACCCGGTCATTGTCGGCGGTGAGCAACTCAAGCTCGTCCATCAGGTCCACCAGCCGGTCCTCGAGCCGCACCCGGTCGCCGATGAAGCGCACCCGCACGCCATGCTCGAACAGATCGCGCGCCTCGCGCTGAATATAGCGGCGAAACAGGCTCATCAGCCCGGCCACTTCCCGCTGGGTACGTTTCCAGTTTTCGGTGGAAAAGGCAAATATCGTCAGATACTTGACCCCAAGATCCGGGCAGGCCTCGACAATCTCGCGCACCCGTTTCGCGCCGGCATGGTGGCCAAACAGCCTGGGCCGGCCGCGCGCCTGGGCCCAGCGGCCATTGCCATCCATGATGATGGCCACATGACGCGCCTGGGCCGCCTCGGTTTCACTGCTCGCACTTTCGGCCATTCAGGCCTCCTCTTCAAACATTTTCCGCACGCTACCACAAAAGCCTTACCAGCTCCTAAACCTGCATGATTTCTTCCTGTTTGCGGGCCAGGGCCTCGTCCACCTTCTTGACGTATTTGTCGGTCAGCGCCTGCACCTCATCATGCCACAACTTGTGGTCGTCTTCACTCATTCCTTCGGCCTTGGCCTTCTTGAGCGTTTCCATGCCGTGATGACGCACGTTGCGAATGGCGATGCGGGCGTTTTCGGCATATTGCGCGGCGACGCGGGTCAGCTCGCGCCGGCGCTCTTCGTTAAGCTCCGGGATCGGCAGCATGATGATGGTGCCGTTGAGCTGCGGGTTGATCCCCAGCCCGGATTCGCGGATCGCCTTTTCCGCGGCCCCAACCAGCGACTTGTCCCAGATATTGATGGTGAGCATGCGCGGCTCGGGCACATTGACGGTGCCGATCTGGTTGATCGGGGTTTTCTGGCCATAGGCCTCGACCATGATCGGGTCGAGCATGCTGGCCGCCGCCCGCCCGGTGCGCAGGCTGCCAAATTCGCCCCTCAGCGCGGCCAGCGCGCCTTCCATGCGCCGCTCGAGGTCGTCAAAGTCCAGCTCGGTTTCATCAGACATGATCTGCCCTTTCACATTCTTCAGGCTCAATATAGGTCAGCCGCCGACTTTCGTACAGGTGCCGGTGCCCGAGAGGATCCCCTTGAAGCCGCCGGGCTCGTCCAGGCTGAACACGATGATCGGCAGGTTGTTGTCGCGCGCCAGGGCAATGGCGGTGGCATCCATCACCCCCAGCCGCTTGCTCAGCACATCGTCATAGCTGATCGTGTCATAGCGCACCGCGTCCGGGTTTTGCGCCGGATCCTTGTCATAGACCCCATCCACCTTGGTGCCCTTGAAGATCACCTCGCAGACCATCTCAAAAACACACAAAATAACAACAATATCAATAATAAAATAAAA
>CAZPDV010000023.1:0-13383 GCA_964585355.1 uncultured Aliiroseovarius sp. | reverse complement strand
GCAGTCGAAGCGCCGGGTCACCATCTGGTAAACCTCGGGGGCGGGCTTGAAAATGCCCACCTGCTCGACGCTCAGCACATCATCGAGCAACTCGCCCAGCCCGGCGGAAGTGACCGCGCCGGCCAGCATGTCGGGCGAGCCGTTGGACAGGATCGCGGTGTTCAGCCCGGCCGCCTTGAGCGCGCTCAGCATGGCCGGCACTTCCGGGTAGGCGGCAAGCTGCCAGTACAGCGCCAGCAGCCGCTCGCGCAGTTCGGCATCCTCGGCCAGACCGTTGTTTTCAAGGGCCCAGTCCAGCCCGTCCTGGGTGACCAGCCAGAACGAGCGATGCTCCCGCACCAGCGCCCGGTGCCAGGTATATTGCAACTGCTTGGCGCGCCAGTCGGCGGCCAGTTTCTGCCAGCACCCGGCCAGCGCCTCGCGCCCCGGCTCGGCCGCGGCCTGGCGGGCGGCGGCGGTGACATCGAAAAGCGTGCCATAGGCATCGAAAATGCAGGTGGTGATGGTCATGGGCAATCTCCTTGCCACGACACTTGCACATGCTGGCCCGGGGGGGAAGCCGCGCGCGAAATTGTTAACTGCTGGCCGGCAATCTTGCCGGCGCGCTGTCAGAGGTTTTCATGCTGCGGCATGGCCAGAACGTGAAAGCCGCCATCGACCTTGATGATTTCGCCCGACGTGCAGTCGCCGTAATCGCTTGCCAGATAGACCGCGGTGCCGCCCACCGCCTCGAGCGTCACGTTGCGGCGCAGGGGGGCGTTGGCGCCGGTATGGCGATAGGTCTTGCGCGCCCCGGCAATGGCGGCGCCGGCCAGGGTCTTCATCGGGCCGGGCGAAATGGCGTTGACCCTTATGTTCTGCGGCCCCAGGTCGTTGGCCATGTAGCGCACCGCGCTTTCCAGCGCCGCCTTGGCCACGCCCATGACATTATAGAAGGGGGCGACCCGCTGGCTGCCATTATAGGTGAGGGTGATGATCGAGCCGCCATCGGGCATCATCTCGGCCGCGCGCCGGGCCGCGTCGATAAAGGAATAGACCGAGATATTCATGGAATTGAGGAAATTGCCGCGGCTGGTATTGCGGAACTGGCCGGTCAGTTCATCCTTGTCGGAAAAGGCAATGGCATGAACCAGGAAGTCGATGCTGCCCCAGCGCTCCTTCAACTCGGCAAAGGCGCGGTCCATGGCGGCGTCGTCGGTCACGTCCACATCCACCAGGATGTCCGAGCCCAGGCTTTCGGCCAGCGGCCGCACCCGGTCGCCGAACATGCTGCCCTGATAGGTGAAGGCCAGCTCGGCGCCCTCGGCCGCCAGCGCCGAGGCAATGCCCCAGGCGATCGAGCGGTTGTTCGCCACCCCCATGACAAGCCCCCGCTTGCCTTTCATCAAATCCGCCATGTTACCCCCTGAATTTGCTTAGCAGCATCGAGCCGTTGGTACCCCCGAAGCCGAATGAATTGGTCATCACCGTATCAAGCCCGGCATTTTCCACAAGGGCGGTGGCGATTTCCGCCGGTTTGAGCGCCGGGTCCAGGTGCTCGACATTGATCGAAGGCGCGATGAAATCGTGCTCCAGCATCAGCAGGCAATAGATCGCCTCCTGTGCGCCGGTGGCGCCCTGGCTGTGGCCGGTCATGCTCTTGGTCGAGCTGATCGGCGGGGTCGTCCCCTCGCCAAAGACGCGGCGCACGGCTTCTACCTCGCCCACATCGCCCACCGGGGTCGAGGTGCCGTGCGCATTGATATAGCCCACCTTGCGCCCCTCGGGCAGGGTGGACAGCGCCAGCCGCATGGCGCGTTCGCCGCCCTCGCCGCTGGGGGCCACCATGTCGGCGCCGTCGGAGGTGGCGCCAAAGCCGGTCACCTCGGCATAGATCCTGGCCCCGCGCGCGCGCGCGTGCTCCAGTTCCTCAAGCACCAGCATGCCGCCGCCGCCGGCAATCACGAAACCGTCGCGGTTGGCGTCAAAGGCGCGCGAGGCGCGCTCGGGCGTGTCGTTATACTTGCTGCTCATCGCCCCCATGGCGTCGAACAGGCAGGACAGGGTCCAGTCAAGCTCCTCGCCGCCGCCGGCAAACATCACGTCCTGCTTGCCCATGATGATCTGCTCGCTGGCCGCCCCGATGCAGTGCAGGCTGGTCGAACAGGCCGAGGTGATCGAGTAATTGATGCCCTTGATCTGAAACGCGGTCGCGAGGTTGGCCGAGATGGTCGAGCCCATGCATTTGGGCACCGCGAACGGGCCGATCCGCTTGGTCGCCCCGGTCTTGAGCACGCTTTGATGGGCGGCGAACATGGCGCTGGTCGAAGGCCCGCCCGAACCGGCAATCAGCCCGGTGCGCGGGTTGATCACGTCGCTTTCCTCAAGCCCGGCATCGGCAATGGCCTGGCGCATGGCGATATGGGCATAGGCCGCCCCCGGCCCCATGAAGCGCAGTTGCCGCTTGTCCACATGCGCCTTGATGTCGATATCCGGCACCCCGGCGACCTGGCTGCGAAAGCCGTGCTCGATCATGTCCTGATTGGTGGTGATCCCCGAACGCCCCGCCTTGAGCGCGTCCAGAACCTCTTCCACATTGTTGCCGATGGACGAAACGATGCCCATCCCGGTGACGACGACGCGACGCATATGCGTACCTCCCAGCGGCTCAGCTCTCGGAAAGAGCGACCTTCATGTCCTTGACTTCATAGATGATTTCCCCGTCGGCCTCGACAATTCCGTCGGCCACGCCCATGGTCAGGCGCCGGTTCTGCACCGCCTTGGTGAAATCCACGTAATAGGTCAGCCGCTTGCGGTCCGGCCGGACCATCCCCTTGAGCTTGACCTCGCCCACGCCCAGCGCATAGCCGCGCCCGGTCCAGCCGCGCCAGCCCAGGTTGAAGCCGGTCAGCTGCCACAGCCCGTCCAGCCCCAGACAGCCGGGCATGATCGGGTTGCCCGGAAAGTGGCACTCGAAAAACCACAGGTCGGGGTGGATGTCGAACTCGGCCACCACATGGCCCTTGCCATGCTTGCCGCCATCGGCGGAAATGTCGGTGATCCGATCCATCATCAGCATCGGCGGCTCGGGCAGTTGCGCATTGCCGGGGCCGAAAAGCTCTCCGCGGGCGCATTTCAGCAGATCGTCGCGGTCGAACGAAGTGGGGTATCCCGACATTTCTTGCCTTTCCATGAGCTGTGTTTCGGCCTCGTCTAGCAGAGCGCCACCAGCGGGCGCAAGGGCCGGGGGGTGCGGCAAAGCCCGCGTTTTCACGCAAAACTTGAACCTCCCCCCCGATCGCCCCTATATTAAGGTCCGAAACGTGCAAAAGAGTGTCTGATGGCCCAAACCAACCTTCGCGATGCAACCGAGTGGCTCGGCAGTTCGGGCCTGCGCCCGACGCGTCAGCGCATGGCTTTGGCGCAGCTTCTGATCGGTGACGGAAAGCACCGCCACGTTACTGCCGAGAGCCTGTTTTCCGCCGCCCGCGAGGCTGGCGAGCAGGTGTCGCTTGCCACCGTTTACAACACGCTCAAGGTGTTCAGCGAGGCCGGGCTGCTGCGCGAGATCACGGTGAACGGCGCCAAGAGCTATTTTGACACCGACACCTCGAACCACCCGCATTTCTTCTGGGAGGATACCGGCACGCTCAGCGATGCGCCGGATCAGGAGCTTGAGATTGCCCGCCTGCCCGACGCCCCGCAAGGCGCCGAGATTTCCAAGGTGGACGTGGTGATCCGCCTGCGCCAGAAACAGCCCGGCGCAGGCTTGCAGGAAGCCTGAAGCGTTCCGGATCGGGCGCGCGTGCTCTAATCGCCGATCTTCACCAGTTCGAAGTCGAATACCAGGTCCTTGCCGGCCAGCATGTGATTGGCGTCCATGGTCACGGTATCGTCGGTGACCTTGGTGATGGTCACCGGCACCGCGCGCCCGTCGGGGCTGCGCATTTCCAGCCGCGTGCCCACTTCCAGCGGGATCTCGTCAGGCAGTTCCGAGCGCGGCACGTCCAGCACGCCTTCGGGGTTGTGGTCGCCATAGGCATCGGCGGGGGCGATCGTGACCCGCTTTTTCTCGCCCACCTTCATGCCGGGCAGGGCCGCGTCGAGGCCGGGGATGATCTGGCCCGAGCCGACGGTGAATTCCAGCGGCTCGCGGCCTTCGCTGGAATCGAAAACCGACCCGTCCGTCAGGCTGCCGGTGTAATGAATGGCAACCTTGTCGCCGGATTTGACTTCGCTCATTGCGTTTTCCTTTAAAACCACTGCCCCGGCTCCATCAGCCCGAGATCCATCAGTTGTTGCGAGTTCCATTCGAACCCGGTGGAATTATGCCACTTGAAGGTGGGAATGTCGAATGTAGAACCTGCGTTTGATTTCAATGCCTTGGCGGTTCGGAAGCTGACAATCGCCGCGGTGATGTTGTTGTGCCAGGGGCAGGCATAGGTGTTGTATTCCTCGTCGTTGAAGGTGTGATTGTCGCGCAGGCGCAGCCCCTTTTTGGCGCGAAACAGCGCGATTCGGTCGATCTTGCGGCGCGAGGGCGGGATGTGTTCCTCGAAACGCCACCGCAGCCCGCCAAAGAAATCAAGCTGGCGTTCGCGCGGGTGGCCGTCCGGGCCGTTGCGGGCCAGCGCGTAATAGCCGGACTTGTCCAGGCAGGCATGTTCCAGCGAAACCGCATCGGGAAAGGCGTTCAGATCGTCGGCATAGAGGTCGATGACATAGGTCAGCACCGCATCGCGGCGCTCCTCGCTGTGGAAGGTCAGCATCTCGCCAATGGTGCGGCTTTCGCAAAACGGGTGGAACAGATACTCGGCATTATAGCAGTAATACATCCACAGCCCCGGCGCCGCCTCGATCAGGCTGTTGACGGCGTGCTGGGTGGCGCCTTCGGCAACCGTGTCGAAATCCACCCGGTGGATCTCCCTTTCAAGCTTGTCCGGCAGCGTCAGCGCGGCCGGAGCAAACAGGATCACCGCCTTGAAGCCGGCCATCTGGTGATGCACGACGGTGGTTTCCACCTCGACCGGATCCTCGGCCAGGATCATCGCCACCGGCCCCCTGGCCAGGGCCGCGCGCCCGTTCTTCAGAAACTCTTCCAGTGACCCGTATCGCATGGCTGCTCTTACCTGATGCGTGGTTAACCTTTCATGAAAGCCGGCGTGGCGCAACCGTTGCGGTGGCGGGCAAATCGCTGTACTCAGCCGCCTGACCCAAGTCGAGGACGCGCCATGACCACCGAGAAGAAGCTCTTCATCCGCACCTATGGGTGTCAGATGAACGTCTATGACAGCGAGCGCATGGCCGAGGCGCTGGGCGCCGAGGGCTATGTCCAGGTGGACAGCCCCGAGGCGGCCGACATGATCCTGCTCAACACCTGCCATATCCGCGAAAAGGCGGCCGAGAAGGTCTATTCGGAACTGGGGCGCTTCAAGGGGCTGAAAGCGGCCAACCCGGACCTGAAGATCGGCGTGGCCGGCTGTGTCGCCCAGGCCGAGGGCGAAGAGATCATGCGCCGGCAGCCGCTGGTGGATCTTGTGGTGGGGCCGCAGACCTATCACCGCCTGCCGGGGATGGTCGAGAGGCTGGAGGCCGGCGAAAAGGCGCTGGACACCGATTTTCCCGAGGAAGACAAGTTCGACCACCTGCCGGCGCGGCCCGCCCCCCGGCGCGGCCCGACCGCGTTTCTGACCGTGCAGGAGGGCTGCGACAAGTTCTGTGCCTTTTGCGTGGTGCCCTATACCCGTGGCGCCGAGGTCAGCCGCCCGCCGGCGCGCATCCTGGCCGAGGCCCGCGCCCTGGTCGAACGCGGGGTGCGCGAGATCACCCTGCTGGGGCAAAACGTCAATGCCTATGATGCCGACGGCACCCGGCTGGCGGCGCTGATCCGGCAGCTGGCCACCATTGACGGGCTGGAGCGCATCCGCTTTACCACCAGCCATCCGCGCGACATGGGCGAGGATCTGATCGCCGCCCTGGGCGAGGAGGCCAAGCTCATGCCCTATCTGCATCTGCCGGTGCAGTCGGGCTCGGACCGGATCCTCAAGCGGATGAATCGCGGCCACACTGCCGAGGAATACCTGGCGCTGATCGCCCGCATCCGCGCGGCCCGGCCCGACATCCTGATTTCCGGCGATTTCATCGTCGGCTTCCCCGAGGAAAAAGATGCCGATTTCCGCGATACCATGGCGCTGATCGAGGCGGTGGAATACGGGCAGGCCTATTCGTTCAAGTATTCGCCCCGCCCCGGCACCCCCGCCGCCGAGCGCCCGCTGGTGGATCCCGAGCTGGCCTCGGCCCGGCTGACCGAACTTCAGGCGCTTCTGAGCGCGCAGCAACAGGCCGCCCAGCAGGCCATGGTCGGGCGCGAGGTCGGGGTGCTGTTCGAGAAGCCCGGCCGCCTGCCCGGCCAGATGGTGGGCAAGTCGGATTACCTGCATGCGGTCCATGTTGCCGATCCGGGGCTGGAGCCGGGCATGCTGCGCCGGGTCAGGATCACCGAAAGCGGCCCCAATTCGCTGGGCGGGGTTCTGGCCGACCAGGCCATGCCGGCTTTCACCGGGGGCGATAACCGGCCCGAATGATTGCCGATTTTTTGCCGGAAACCCCGAATACCACTTTTATTATATGTCACATTTGCTAAGATCGACTGATCACAAGGCGCGCGGGGCTGCCAGATGATACCGCGCGCATCCGATGTCGGGAATTTTTTGGGGGGGAAGCGGTGAAGCGCATATATGTTCAGGTGCTCCGGGTGCTGGCTGTGTTCAGTCTGCTCGGGCTGATGGTTTCTGCGGAAAGTGCGGCCTATGCCAAGGAGCGCCAGCAGGTCCGGGTGACCGGCTGGATCGACTGGGGGCTGTATACGGACCCGGATGGCTGCATGTACTGGTACGCCGATGGCGGGCTTGAGGGGTACACGGTGCGTCGCTATCACCCCGGTACCGGCAAGCCCTATTGCATGGCCAAGCAGACCTGTTTTGTCGAGCCCGAGGACGTGCTGTTCGCCACTGATTCGGCCCGCCTGACAGCCGAGGCGCGGCGCAAGCTCAAGGATTTCCTGGAGCGCGACCGGTCCTTCTCCTATGCGGTTTACGGGAATACGGATTCGCGTGCGTCGGATGCGTATAACAACAACCTGTCGCTTCGCCGCGCGCGTGCCGTGGCCAGGTTCGCGCGGTCTCTGGGGGCGGTGGTCGATCAGGTGGGGGCCTTCGGAGAGAAAAATCCCAAGGCAAGCAATGCCACCGCCGCTGGCCGGCAGCTGAACCGGCGCGTTCAGATCGTTTGCTACAAGCTCCCGGAGTGAGACCATGAAAATCACGACCCTGTCCATGACATTCGCGCTCCTCGCGGCGGCGTGCTCGACCTCGGCCACGGTGCCGGGCCAGCCCGAGGGGGTGAAGCTGATTGCCCGCTCGACCGACTCGGCCTTCTGGAACACGGACACGCCGGATGAAAAGGTCTGGGCGGTGGCCATCACCCCGGACCATTGCCAGGCATGGCTGCGCGACGATGGCGCCGAGGGCATGGCGCTGGCGCGGCTTGACCCGGTTTCCGGCAAGGTGGTCTGTACCAAGGAACTGCCCGCAGGCGCGGTGATCGGCGACTATAACCAGGCGGGCCTGATAGATATCCTGCCGTGAGGGCCCGCAGCGGGGGGCGCCCGGTCCTGCCATGGCCGGGGCAGGGCAGCTTTTGCCTTGCCTCCGGCGGCTTTGCGCGCCACTATGCCTGCAGACCCGTTCCTGTTCTGACCGGAGACTTTATTGGGCATTGACGCTCTGACCCCCCAGCCGGGCACCAAAGGCAATAACGAAAGCCTCGTTGAATTTGCCGATAACCGCCTTCTGATCGACCTTTGCGGCGCCCATGACCGCAACCTCGCCCGGATCGAGCAATTGCTTGACGTGCAGATCGTGCGCCGGGGCAACCGGCTGCTGCTGCTGGGCGCGCCCGAGGCGCGGGCCGAGGCGGAGGCGCTGCTGGGCGCGCTGTACCGGCGGCTGGAGGCGGGCAAGGCGCTGGAAGCCGGCGATATCGAGGGCGAGATGCGGCTGGCGATACCGGGGGCGCCGGCCACGACATCCGGCACTCCGACCGCGCCGGCGGATACCGGCCGGATCGAGATCCGCACCCGCAAGAAGACGGTCGAGCCCCGCAGCCCGGCCCAGGCGGCCTATCTGGCCGAGTTGCTGCGCCGGGAGCTGGTCTTTGGCATCGGGCCGGCGGGCACCGGCAAGACCTATCTGGCGGTGGCGGTGGCGGTGCACATGTTCATCACCGGCAAGGTGGACAGGATCATCCTGTCGCGCCCGGCGGTCGAGGCCGGCGAGCGGCTGGGATTTCTGCCCGGCGACATGAAGGAAAAGGTCGATCCCTACATGCAGCCGCTTTACGACGCGCTGAACGATTTCCTGCCGGGCAAGCAGCTGGCCCGGCTGATCGAGGAAAAGCAGATCGAGATCGCGCCGCTGGCCTTCATGCGCGGGCGCACCCTGACCAATGCCTTCGTGGTGCTGGACGAGGCGCAGAATGCCTCGGCGATGCAGATGAAGATGTTCCTGACCCGGCTGGGCGAAGGCTCGCGCATGGTGATTACCGGCGATCGGTCTCAGGTCGATCTGCCGCGCGGGGCGGTGTCGGGGCTGCATGATGCGGAAGGGCTGCTCAGGCATATCCCCGAGATCGGCTTTACCTATTTCACCTCGAAGGACGTGGTGCGCCACGCGCTTGTGGCCCGGATCATCGACGCCTATGACAAGGCCGATCCGCTGGGGTGATCGTGCGGTGTGGCTGCGCCACGCAGGTTTGTCTCGGCATCCGCCTGCGGCGGCTGCCTCGGGGCCTCCGGCGGGGATATTTGAAAACAGAAGAAGCCGGGTTCGGTTCAGGAGAAGCATGCAGGTCGAGACCCTTCTGGAAGAGGAGCGCTGGCGCGCGGCCGGGCTTGAGGCGCTGGCCGGGCGGGCCTGCGGGGCGGTGTTGGCGCATTTCGGGCGCGACCCGGAGAGGACCGAGATCAGCCTGCTGGGCTGCGATGATGCGCGCATTGCCGCCTTGAACGCGCAGTTTCGCGGCAAGCCCGCGCCGACAAACGTGCTGTCCTGGCCGGCGGGCGATGTGGGCGGGCCGGGCATGGCGGTCGAGCTGGGCGATATTGCCATTGCCTATGAGACCTGCGCGCGTGAGGCGCGCGAGCAGGGCAAGGCGTTTGCCGATCATGTGACCCATCTTCTGGTACATGCGACCCTGCATTTGTTGGGTTTTGATCACATTGAGCCGAAAGAAGCCGCCGAAATGGAGGCTCTGGAGGTGGAAATACTTGGCAAATTGGGAATTGGTGACCCATATGGAGAGGCGGGGCAGTAGCTTCGCCAGGTTGGAAAGGCAAGATGGGCGATACAAGCGAAGGATCGTCTGCTGCGGCGCAGGGCGCGCGGGCAGAGGAAGAGACAGCGGACAGACGCGGCAGGGGCAGTTTCTGGAGCCGGGTCATCGGCGCGCTTTCGCCGTCAGAGCCGGATGCAGCTTTGGCGCAGGCCGGGGGGGGCGCCGGCGGGGCGCCGGCCCCGATCGTGCCGGGCATGGTCAATTTGCGCCGGATGCGGCTGGAGGACGTGATGACGCCCTCGGCCGAGATTACCGCGGTGCCGCTGGACATCGGCAAGGAGGCGCTGGTTGCGGTGTTTCGCGAAAGCGGGCTGAGCCGCCTGCCGGTTTACGACGGCACGCTGGACACGCCGGTGGGGCTTGTGCATCTCAAGGATTTCGCGCTGACCCATGGGTTCAACGGCAAGGGCGAGGCGTTCGAGTTGAAAAAGCTGGTGCGGCCGCTGCTTTATGCGCCGCCCTCGATGCCGATCGGGGTGTTGCTGCAGAAGATGCAGGCCGAGCGGATTCACATGGCGCTGGTGATCGACGAATATGGCGGTGTGGACGGGCTGGTGACGCTGGAAGACCTGGTCGAGCAGGTGGTGGGCGAGATCGAGGATGAGCACGACACCGAGGAAGGCCGGCTGTGGAGCGAAGAGGGGCCGGGCTGTTATCTGGCCGAAGCGCGGGCGCCGCTGGATGAGTTCGAGGCCGAGATCGGCCTGAGCCTGCGCGGTCTTGCCCCCGAGGATGACGAGGTGGATACCCTGGGCGGGCTGGTGTTTCTGCTTGCCGGCCGGGTGCCGGTGCGTGGCGAGGTGATCATGCATCCCTCGGGGGCCGAGTTCGAGGTGCTGGATGCCGACCCGCGCCGGATCAAGCGGCTGCGCATCCGCCTGCCGAAGAAAGCCGGATGACCAGGCCGCCGGGCCGCTGGGGGCGGCTGTTGCTTGCGCTGATCTGCGGGCTGGTCGCCTCGGCCGGGCTGGCGCCTTTCGGGATGTGGCCGCTGGGGCTTCTGGGCCTGGTGGGGGGCTATCTTCTGATCGCCGCCGCCACCGCGCCGCGCCGCGCCGGGGGGCTGGGCTGGGCCTTGGGCCTGGGTTATTTCGCGGGGGCGATGAACTGGCTGGTCTCGCCGTTTCTGGTCGAGCCGGACCGCTATGGCTGGATGGCGCCGTTTGCGCTTGTGCTCATGGCCGGGGGACTTGCGCTTTTCTGGGCGGCGGCGGCGTGGCTGGCGCGCGGGCTGGCGCCGGGCCGCCGCTTCTGGCTGGCCTGGCCGGTGTCGATGACGCTGGCGGAATTGGCGCGCGGGCGGAGTTTCACCGGCTTCCCCTGGGGTGGGCCGGGAGAGTTCTGGGTCGATACCGCCTATCTGGGCCTGGCCGGCTGGATCGGCGCCACCGGCCTGGGGTTTCTGACCTTTCTGGCGGCGGCCTGGGCCGGGCGGGTTGTTGCCGGGCCGCGCCGGGGGCTGCGCCTGATGGTGTTGGTGGCGGGGGCAGGCGCAGGCCTTGCGGCGGGCAGTTGGGTGCTGCGCCAGCCGATCCCGCCGCGACCCGCGCCGGTGACGCTGCGGCTGGTGCAGCCGAATGCGCCGCAGCGGTTGAAATGGGACCCGGAATACATGTTCGGGTTCCTGTCCCGCGCCGCCGCGTTGAGCGTGGCGCCGCCCGCCGGCCCGGCGCCTGACGTGATCATCTGGCCGGAAACCTCGGTGCCCTATCTGCTGAACGATGCCGGGCCGGTCCTGAACGAGATCGCCCAGGCGGCGGCCCCCGCGCGGGTGATGCTGGGGATTCAACGCACCGAACCGGGGCCGCGTTACTACAATTCGCTGGTGGTTCTGAATACGGATGGCTCGGTGGCACAGCTTTATGACAAGCGCCACCTGGTGCCGTTTGGCGAATATACCCCCGGCGGCGAGTGGCTCTATCGCTTTGGCATCAAGGGGTTTGCGGCGCGCTATGGCGGCGGTTACAGCGCCGGGAAGGCGGCGGGGCTGCTGGATCTGGGCGCGGCGGGCAAGGTGCTGCCGCTGATCTGTTACGAGGCGATCTTTCCGGGCGATCTGCGGGCGGTGCCCGGCCGGGCCGACTGGATCGTGCAGATCACCAACGATGCCTGGTTCGGCAGTTTTTCCGGGCCGCAGCAGCACCTGGCAATCGCCCGTCTGCGCGCGGCCGAGTTCGGCCTGCCGCTGGCGCGGGCCGCCAATACCGGGATCAGCGCGGTGATCGATGCCCGTGGTCGGGTGCTTTCCAGCCTGGCGTTGGGCGAGGCCGGGTTTGTGGATGCACCTCTGCCCGGCGCGCTGCCGCCCACGCTTTATGCCAGGTTTGGTGACCTGTTCTTAATCCTTCTTGTGCTAGCTGTGGCGGTGTCACTTCTGTTCGCCCGGCGGCTGAATGGCGATTGACCTTTCCGCCGGGGCTGGTTAACCAAGTTTATCTGCCGTCCCAACGGCTTCCTGACGGGGCGGTGTCATTTTTATCGGAGCACTTCCCATGACCAGAAAAAGCCACGTCTTCACATCCGAGTCGGTGTCCGAGGGCCATCCCGACAAGCTGTGCGACCGCATTTCGGATGCGGTGCTGGATGCCTTTCTTGCCGAAGACCCCTATGCGCGGGTGGCGTGCGAGACCTTTGCCACCACCAACCGCGTGGTGATCGGGGGCGAGGTGCGCGGCCCGCAATCGGTGATCGACCGGGTTGAGGAGATTGCCCGCGCCTGCGTGCGCGACATTGGCTATGAGCAGGATGGCTTTCATTGGGAAAACATGCAGGTCGAGAATTTCCTGCATTCGCAATCGAGCGATATTGCCCAGGGGGTCGATGCCTCTGGCAACAAGGATGAGGGGGCCGGCGATCAGGGGATCATGTTCGGCTATGCCTCGGACGAGACCCCCGCGCTGATGCCGGCGCCGCTTCTGTATGCGCATGCGATCCTCCGGCGGCTGGCCGAGGCGCGCAAATCCGGCGCGGCGCCGCAGCTTGGCCCGGACAGCAAGAGCCAGCTTTCGGTGCGCTATGAAGGGGACATGCCGGTGGAGGTGACGTCGCTGGTCCTGTCCACCCAGCATCTGGATGAAAACATGACCTCGGCCGATGTGCGCGCGGTGGTCGAGCCCTATATCCGTGACGTCCTGCCCGATGGGTGGCTGACCGAGACGACCGAGTGGCATGTGAACCCGACCGGCAAGTTTGTCATTGGCGGCCCGGACGGGGATGCGGGGCTGACCGGGCGCAAGATCATCGTTGATACCTATGGCGGGGCGGCGCCGCATGGCGGCGGGGCATTTTCCGGCAAGGATCCCACCAAGGTTGACCGCTCGGCCGCCTATGTGGCGCGCTATCTGGCCAAGAACGTGGTGGCGGCGGGGCTGGCCAAGCGCTGTACGCTACAGCTCAGCTATGCGATCGGGGTGGCAAAGCCGTTGTCGATTTTCGTCGATACCCACCGCACCGGAGAGGTGCCGGAAGAAGTGATCGAGCGCGCGGTGGCTGAGATCATGGACCTGACGCCGCGCGGGATTCGCGAGCACCTGGGCTTGAACCGCCCGATCTTCGAGCGCACTGCCGCCTATGGCCATTTCGGCCGGACGCCGGAGGAGGACGGCGGCTTTTCGTGGGAGCGCACCGACCTGGCCGAGGCGCTGAAGGCCGCGGTTTAGAGAGGTTGCGGCACACACAAAGGGCAGGTGGCTGCCCGGGTCGCTTGCGCCTGCCCCGGCGAAGCGGGTGTGACCCGGCCTGACCCTAATCAAAGGTGCCGGTGACCCGGCCCAGGTAGATCGCGAGCCCCTGCTTCAGCGCCTCGAGCCCGACCGCGCCGAGCAGGTCGACCCGCCCGGCGCCGTGGATGCGCCGTCGCGTTCGCGGCAGGCGGGTGAGCATCCAGACGAGGATCAGCCAGTCGGCCGCGAGGCTCACAAGCAGCGCCGCGACCACGCGGGTGAGCGGCGACCAGTCGGCGCCCGGCCACCCGAGCGCGTCGAGCACGACCCTGCCGAGCCTCGTGCCGAC
>CAZPDV010000022.1:0-13475 GCA_964585355.1 uncultured Aliiroseovarius sp. | reverse complement strand
AAACCGCTTTGATCGCGCCCAGGCCGTTGCGTTCGATACAGGGCACCTGCACCAGCCCCTTGATCGGGTCGCAGGTCAGCCCCAGGTGATGCTCGAGCGCGATCTCGGCGGCATTTTCCACCTGCGCCGGGCTGCCTCCCAGCACTGCCACCAGCCCGGCCGCCGCCATCGCCGCGGCGCTGCCGATCTCGGCCTGGCAGCCCGCCTCGGCCCCCGAGATCGAGGCATTGTGCTTGATCAGCCCGCCAATCGCCGCTGCGGTCAGCAGGAAGTCGGCAATCGCGCCCCGGCTGGCCCCCGGCTCATGGTCCAGCCAATAGCGCAGCACCGCCGGCACCACCCCGGCGGCGCCATTGGTGGGGGCGGTCACCACCTGGCCGCCGGCGGCGTTTTCCTCGTTCACCGCCATGGCATAGACGCTCATCCAGTCGTTGATCACATGCGGCGCGGTCAGGTTGCGGCCGCGCTCGGCCAGAAGCTGGCGGTGAATCTCGGCCGCCCGGCGCCTTACATCGAGCCCGCCCGGCAGGGTGCCGGAGGCGTTCAGGCCGCGGTCGATACAGGCCTCCATCACCTCCCAGATGCGGGCAAGCCCGCGTTCGAGCTCCGCCGCGCTGCGATGCTGCAATTCGTTGGCGCGTTTCATCTGGGCGATGCTGCGGCCGCTGTCGCGGGCCATGGCCAGCATCGCATCAGCGGTGTCGAAAGGGTAGGGGTGGCTTTGGGCATCGCGGCTCTCACGCCGGGGCGCGGCGGCCTGCTCGGCCTCGGTGACCACGAAGCCGCCGCCGATCGAATAATAGGTCTCCTGCACCACCACGTCGCCCTGGCTGTCGGTGGCCATGAGCACCATGCCATTGGCATGGCCGGGCAGTGGGTGGTCATAATCGAAGATCAGGTCGGTGCCCGGATCAAAGCGCATCTCGCCCAGCCCGTCGGGCGCCACCCGCTTGCGCGCGGCAATCTCGGCCAGGGCGGCATCGGCGCGGGCCTGGTCATAGCTTTCCGGCACGAACCCCGCCAGCCCCAGGATGGTGGCCCGGTCGGTGGCGTGACCGATGCCGGTGAAGGCGAGCGAGCCGTGCAGGCTGGCGCGCAGGCCGGCGGGCTGAAACGGCGAGGCGCGCAACAGATCCAGAAAGCGCGCGCCGGCCACCATCGGCCCCATCGTGTGCGACGATGACGGGCCGACCCCGATCTTGAACATATCGAAAACCGACAGGAACATGCCTGACCTCCATGGTGGCTCATATGGGGCGGAACCGGTGGGGAAATCCAGCGAAATGCGACCGATTGCAGGTCGGATGCGGCGGGGGGCCAGCCCCCCACGTTGAAATCCGGGGGATTTCAACGCTCCCCCCGGGATATTTGCAAACAGAAGAAGCGATCAGGGCGGCGGGGCGGCGCCGGCGGGGCGGTGGCCCAGGGCGCGCGACAAGGCGCCGGCGCGCAGGCGGACCAGTTCGCAGATGTCGCGGATGCGTTGCAGGCTGAGCCGCGCGGTCGGGCCGGAAACCGAGATGCCGCCGACGACTTCGCCATGGGCGTTGAAGACCGGCGCGGCGACGCAGCGCATGCCGGGGCTTTTTTCTTCGTTGTCAAAGGCATAGCCTTGTTCCCGGATGCGCTCGAGCTCGTGCCGCAGGGCCTCGGGCTGACAGATCGTGCTGTCGGTAAAGCGCACCAGCTCGGTGCGGGCGAGGTAGCGTTCGATCGCCGGCGGGTCCAGATGCGCCAGCAGCGCCTTGCCGATGCCCGAGGCATACATCGGGCTGAGCGTGCCGGGCGGGAAGAAGGCGCGGATCGCCTGGTCGGTTTCGACCTGGCTCAGAAACAGCACCTGGCCGGCATTTTCCACCCCGAGATTGGCGGTCTCGCCGGTTTCCTGCATCAGCGCGCGCATCAGGGGCCGGGCGCGTTCGACCATGCCGCTGCGCCTGAGAAAGGCATTGCCGGCGCGAAAGGCGGCGGGGCCGATATGCCATTGCTGGCTGACCGGGTCGGTCTCAAGCATGCCGCGGGCGGCAAAGGTGGTGAGGATGCGATAGATGGTGGCCGGCGATTGCTCCAGCGCCTCGGCAATTTCCGACAGGCTCTGCCCATCGGCGCGGGCCACCTGTTCCAGCACGTCCATGGCCCGTTCCAGCGCCTGGATTCGGGTGCCGGTGCTTTCGGAAAACCCCTTTGGCCGGCCGCGTTTTCTTTTTTGCTGGGGCATGGCATGTTCAACCTGAAAAATTGCAATTCCTTGTATATCAAGGAATTTTCATAATTCCAAGAAAAATGAAAAATGATTTCAAAAAAATGGTGTTTCGGTGGCGCGCGCGCTATCATCGGGCCGGTTGAACGAAAGGCACGCCATGCAGAACCCGGTTTTCATTCCCGGCCCGACCAACATGCCCGAGGCCCTGCGGCGGGCGGTGGACATGCCGACCATGGATCATCGCTCGGCCGCGTTTGCCGATATCCTGCAACCGGCGCTGGCGGGGGTGAAGCGGGTGCTCAGGACCGAGGCGGGCGAGGTGTTCCTGTTTCCCGGCACCGGCACCGGCGGCTGGGAGGCGGCGATTTCCAACACGCTGAGCGCCGGCGACAGGGTGCTGGCGGCGCGCAACGGCATGTTTTCCCACAAGTGGATCGACATGTGCCGGCGTTTTGGCCTGCAGGTCGCGCAGGTGGATGTGGCATGGGGCGAGGGCATCCCCGCGGATCGGTTCGAGGAGATCCTGACCGCCGATCGCGGCCACACAATCAAGGCGGTGCTGGCCACCCATAACGAGACCGCGACCGGCGTGGTCTCGGACATTGCCGCGCTGCGCGCCGCCCTCGATGCGGCCGGGCATCCGGCGCTGTTGCTGGTGGACGGGGTGAGCTCGATCGGAAGCATGGATTTTCGCATGGACGAATGGGGCGTCGATATCGCGGTGACCGGCAGCCAGAAGGGCTTCATGCTGCCGGCCGGGCTGGCCATTGTCGCCTTCAGCCCCAGGGCGCTGGCGGCAGTGGAGCGGGCGGACCTGCGGCGCTGTTACTTCGACATCCGCGACATGCGCGCGGCCTATCCGGGATCGGGCTTTCCCTATACGCCGCCGGTGGGGATGATCAACGGGCTGAAGCTGGCCTGCGAGATGCTGCTGGACGAGGGGCTTGAGGCGGTCTTTGCCCGCCATGCCCATATTGCCCAGGGCGTGCGGGCGGCGGTCAGCGCCTGGAACATGCAGCTTTGCGCGCGTCGCCCCGAGCTTTATTCAAACTCGGTCAGCGCCATCCTGACGCCCGAGGGTTTTGACGCCAATGCCCTGGTGGCCCATGCCGCGCGGCGCTATGGCGTGGCCTTTGGCGCCGGGCTGGGCGATGTGGCCGGCAAGCTGTTTCGCATCGGCCATCTGGGCATGCTCAGCGAGGCGCAGGCGCTGCTGGGGCTTGCCGTGGCGGAAATGGCCATGGCCGATATGGGGCTGGAGGTGGTGCCGGGCGCCGGGGTGGCGGCGGCGCAGGACGTGTACAGGAGCAAGCCATGAAGATACCAACATATGACGACATGCAGGCGGCGCGCGCGCGTATCGCGCCCCATATCCACCGCACGCCGGTCTTGACCTCGCGGATGCTGAACGAGGCGACCGGGGCCGAGCTGTTCTTCAAATGCGAGAATTTTCAGAAGGCCGGGGCCTTCAAGGCGCGCGGCGCCTCCAACGCGGTGTTTTCCCTGCCCGACGACCTGCTGGAGCGGGGCGTGGCCACCCATAGCTCGGGCAACCATGCGCTGAGCCTGTCCTACGCGGCCGGGCGGCGGGGCATTCCCTGCCATGTGGTGATGCCGCGCACCGCTCCGCAGGCGAAAAAGGACGCGGTGATCGGCTATGGCGGCGTGATCACCGAATGCGAGCCCTCCACCTCGTCGCGCGAGGCGGTCTTTGCCGAGGTGCAGGCGGCCACCGGCGCCGATTTCGTGCATCCCTATAACGATCCGCGCGTCATTGCCGGGCAGGGGACGTGCAGCGCCGAACTGATCGAGCAGGTCGAGGGGCTGGAGGCGGTGGTGGCGCCGATTGGCGGCGGCGGCATGATCTCGGGCACCTGCCTGACGCTTTCCCACGACGCGCCGGGCGTGAAAATCTATGCCGCCGAGCCCGAACAGGCCGATGACGCCGCGCGCTCGTTCCGCGCGGGCCACATCATCGCCGACGACGCGCCGGTGACGGTGGCCGACGGGCTCAAGGTGCCGCTCAAGGAGCTGACCTGGCATTTCGTGAAGAACCATGTGAGCGACATCCTGACCGCCTCGGAGGCCGAGATCATCGACGCCATGAAGCTGATCTGGAAGCGCCTGAAGATCGTGATGGAGCCCTCCAGCGCCGTGCCGCTGGCCACCATCCTGAAACACCCCGAGACCTTTGCCGGCAAGCGCGTCGGCGTCATCATCACCGGCGGCAATGTGGACCTTGACCGCCTGCCATGGATGGAGTGAGAGCATGAAAGACCTGAATTTCGACGAATACGAGGTGGGTTTCGACATTCCCGCCAAGCCGGGCATGAGGGAATCCGAGATCCAGACCCCCTGCCTGGTGCTGGACCTGGATGCGCTGGAACGCAACATCACCCGCATGCGCGACCGCGCCGCCGAAATGGGCGTGCGCCACCGGGCGCATGCCAAGATGCACAAGTCGCTGGACGTGGCGAAATTGCAGGAAAAGCTGGGCGACAGCGTTGGCGTGTGCTGTCAGAAGGTCAGCGAGGCCGAGGTGTTCGTGCGCGGCGGCATCCGGGATGTGATGGTTTCGAACCAGGTGCGCGATCCGGCCAAGATCGACCGGCTGGCGCAACTGCCCAACAAGGCGCCCGAGGGCACGGCGCGGGTGCTGGTCTGTGTCGATGACCCGGACAATGTGGCCGAGCTTTCCGCCGCCGCGCAGAAGCATGGCACCGAGATCGAGGCCCTGGTCGAGATCGACTGCGGCGCCGGGCGCTGCGGGGTGACCAGCAGCCAGGACGTGGTGCATATCGCCAGGCTGATCGAGGCGGCGCCGGGGCTGAAATTCGCCGGTATCCAGGCCTATCAGGGGGCGATGCAGCACCTTGACCTTTACGAGGATCGCAAGGCCAAGATCGACATTGCGGTTGATATGGTCAAGGATGCGGTGCAGGCGCTCAAGGCGCAGGGGCTTACCTGCGACATCATCGGGGGCGGCGGCACCGGCTCGTATTATTTTGAAGGAAATTCAGGAGTTTATAATGAGCTTCAATGCGGCTCCTATGCCTTCATGGATGCCGATTATGGCCGTATCCTTGACAAGAACGGCAAGCGTATCGACGAGGAGGAATGGGAAAACGCCATGTTCCTGCTGACCTCGGTGATGAGCCACGCCAAGGCCGACAAGGCGATCGTGGATGCAGGCCTCAAGGCGCAGTCGGTCGATAGCGGCCTGCCGGTGGTGTTTCGCGGCCCGGAAGGGGTGAAATACGTCAAGTGTTCGGACGAGCATGGCGTGGTCGAGGACCCCAACGGCGCGCTCAAGGTGGGCGACAAGCTGCGCCTGGTGCCGGGCCATTGCGACCCCACCGCCAATGTGCATGACTGGTATGTCGGCGTGCGAAACGGCAAGGTCGAGGCGGTCTGGCCGGTCTCGGCCCGCGGAAAGGCCTATTGAGATGATCGTCGTTCCCGAAAAGGACATTGCCGGGCTGATCGGCCGGCCCGAGAGCTTCGAGGCGGTGGAGGCGGTCTTTGCCGCCATGGCCGCGGGCGATGCCTGTAATTTCCCGGTGATCCGCGAGGCGATCGGGCATGCGGACGCGCTTTATGGTTTCAAGTCGGGTTTTGACCGCAACAGCCTGGCGCTGGGGCTGAAATCCGGCGGCTACTGGCCGGGGAATGCGGCGCGCGGGCTGACCAACCACCAATCCACGGTGCTGCTGTTCGATGCCGATACCGGGCGCCCCCGGGCGCTGGTGGGCGGCAACCTGCTCACTGCCCTGCGCACGGCGGCGGCCTCGGCCGTGTCGATCCGCTATCTGGCCCCCGAGGGGGCCAAGGTGCTGGGCATGATCGGGGCCGGGCACCAGTCGGCCTTTCAGATGCGCGCCGCCGCCGATCAGATCGGTTTTGAAAAGGTGCTGGGCTGGAACTACCACCCCGAGATGATCGCGCGGCTGGAGGAAACCGCCGCCGAGCTTGGCCTGCCATTCGAGCAGGTTTCGCTTGAGCAGCTCGGCCACGAGGCGGACGTGATCATCTCGATCACCTCGGCCTATGCGCCGTCGCTTCTGGACGCGCATGTGACCGGCCCCACCCATATCGCCTGCATGGGCACCGATACCAGGGGCAAGCAGGAGGTCGAGCCCGCCCTGGTGGCGCGCGCCCGGCTCTTTACCGACGAGGTGGCGCAAGCGGTCTCGATCGGCGAATGTCAGCACGCGGTGGCCGAGGGGCTGATCGCGCCGGAGGACATCACCGAGATCGGCGCGGTGATCAACGGCACCCATGAGGGCCGGGGGGAGGCGGAAGTGACCCTGTTCGACGGCACCGGCGTCGGGCTTCAGGACCTGGCGGTGGCGGCGCGCGCGGTGGAACTGGCGCTTGAGAAGGGCGTGGCGGTCGAGATCGAGGTCTGAGGCGGTGGCCATTGCCGGGGGAAGGGGCTAAGAAGCGCCAGTAAACGCTGGAGGCTCTCATGCGGCAAGCCCCTGTTCTGGTGCGCGATCTGGTCTTTGTCGGCGGTGGCCATGCCCATGCGCTGGCGCTTCTGATGTGGGGGATGCGGCCGCTTGACGGGGTGCGCCTGACGGTGATCAACCCGCACCCGACCGCGCCCTATTCCGGCATGTTGCCGGGCCATGTGGCCGGGCATTACAGCCGCGCCGAGCTTGAGATCGACCTGGTGCGGCTGGCGCGGTTTGCCGGCGCGCGGCTGTTGCTGGAACCTGCCGTGCGGATCGACCCGGAGGCGCGCGAGGTAGAGCTGGAATCGGGGCGGCGCATCGCCTGGGACGTGGCCTCGATCGACGTGGGGATCCACGCGGAAATGCCTGAAATCGCCGGGTTTTCCGAGCACGGCATCGGGGTCAAGCCGCTTGATGTCTTTGCGGCGCGCTGGCAGGATTTCCTGGCCCGCGCCCTGGCCGGAGAGGTGGCGCCGGAAGTGGCGGTGATCGGCGGCGGGGTGGCCGGGGTCGAACTGGCGCTGGCCATGGCCCATGCCTTGCAGCCGGCGCCGGCAGAGGCCCGCGTCACCATCATCGAGGCCGGCCCCGACATCGTGACCGCCACCCCTGGGGCACGGGCGCCGCTCAGGCGGGCCATGGCGCGGCTGGGGGTGCGGCTGGCGGCAAATGCAACGGTGGCGCGGGTCGGCGCCGCCGAGGTGGCGCTGGCCGACGGGCGCATGGTGCCGGCCCGGTTTACGCTGGGGGCGGCCGGGGCGCGGGCGCATGCGGTGATGCGCAACAGCCCGCTGCCGCTGACCGAGGACGGGTTCGTGCGGGTCGGCCCCGATCTGAGGGTCGAGGGGCAGGCCGACCTGTTTGCGGTGGGCGACTGCGCCCATATGGGCCACGCCCCGCGCCCCAAGGCCGGGGTGTTCGCGGTGCGCGCGGCGCCGGTGCTGCTTCACAATCTGCGCGCGCGGGTGACGGGCGGGCGGCTCCGGCCGTTTCGGCCGCAGAAGCATTACCTCAAGCTGATGGCGCTGGGCGGCAAATCGGCGATTGCCGAGAAATGGGGGCGGCAGGTCTCGGGGCCGCTCATGTGGCGCTGGAAAGACCGGATCGACCGCAAGTTCATGGCCAAATTCAATGACTTGCCGGAAATGGCCGGGGCCAGGGTGCCGGCCCATATCGCCAGGGTCCTGGCCGAGGAGGGGCAGGAGCCGGCGCGGGCGCTGTGTGGCGGCTGCGGCTCCAAGGTGGCGCCGGGGACGCTGGCGGCGGCGCTGGCCCGGCTGCCGCTGTCGGGGCGGGCGGATGTGCTGAGCCCGCCCGGCGATGACGCGGCCATTCTGGCGCTGCCGGATGGCGGGCGGCAGGTGCTGACCACCGATCACCTGCGCGCCTTTACCGAGGATCCGGCGCTGATGGCGCGGATTGCCACCGTGCATGCGCTGGGCGATATCTGGGCCATGGGCGCGCAGCCGCAGGCGGGGCTGTTGTCGGTGACGCTGCCGCGCATGAGCCAGGCGTTGCAGGCGCGCAGCATGGAGGAGATCCTCGCCGCCGTGGCCGAGGTGCTGGAGGGCGCGGGCGCGGCGCTGGTGGGGGGGCATTCCTCGATGGGGGCCGAGCTTGCCATCGGGCTGACGCTGAGCGGGCTGGTGGCGCCGGAGGCGCGGGTGACGGAGCTGAGCGGAGCACGGCCGGGCGACGCGCTGGTGCTGAGCCGACCGATCGGCTCGGGCACCATCCTGGCGGCTGAAATGCAGGGGCGCGCCGATGGCCGTGACGTGGCCGGGCTGCTGGCGCGGATGGCCCGGCCGCAGGGCGATGCGGCGGCGATGCTGATTGCTGCCGGCGCCCATGCCATGACCGATGTGACCGGCTTTGGCCTGGCCGGGCATCTTCTGGGCATGTGCCGGGCGTCGGGGGTGGCGGCGCGCCTTGAGCTGGAGGCGATCCCGATCCATGCCGGGGCGCTGGAGCTGGCCGCGGCGGGGGTGCGCTCGACCATCTGGGCGGCGAACCGGGCGGCGGCGCCGGTGGCCGGGGCCGAGGGGGCGCGCGGGGTGCTGCTGCATGACCCGCAGACCGCGGGCGGCATGTTGGCGGCCCTGCCGGAAGCGGCGGCGGCGGAGGTGGTGGCCCGGCTTGGGCAGGCGGGCCATGTGGCGGCGCGGATCGGCTGGATCGTCGAGGGAGCGCCGGCGCTGTCGGTGGCCTGAGCGGATTTGAGGCCTTCGGCGAGGATATTTTCAAACAGAAGAAGGGCTCAGGCGCCGAATTTCTCAAGGATCATCTCTGCCGCCCGGTCGAGATCCGGCCCGGTCAGGCTGTCGAGCGCCAGGGGCAGGGCCGGGGGCTGTTTGCCGGTGCGGCGATAGCGCGGGTCGTAGTGGCGTTCGATCAGGTCGCCGGCCAGTTGGGCAAAGGCGCCCTGGGCCACCAGCGCCCGCCAGGCATCGACCTGTTCATGGCCGTGAAAGCGCACCAGCTTGTCCAGTACCGGCAGGATCCGGGCCGGGTCGGTGGTGAAGTCGCGGTAGGCGTCCATCAGGTGGGCGACCCGCGCGGCCAGGGGGGCGGTGATATGCACGCGCGGGGCGGCGCGCATGGCCTGCCACAGCATTGGCGGCAGGTTGATCCGGCCGATCTTGCTGCTTTCGGCCTCGGCATAGAGCGGCCGGGCCGGGTCGAGCCGGCGCAAGGCGGCGGCCAGTTCGGTTTCAAAGGCCTTCTGGCTGGGCTGGGGCTGGCCGGTATTGCCAAAGACCGAGCCCCGGTGGCGGGCCAGGCCTTCGAGGTCGATCACCTGAGCGCCGCGTGCCGCCAGGGCGTCGAGCAGCCGGGTCTTGGCGGTGCCGGTGCCGCCGTCGATCAGCACCACGGGGCTGGCCAGCGGGGTCTGGTAGAGGGCCTCGCGCACCAGTTTGCGATAGGCGCGATAACCGCCGGAGAGGCTTTCGGCCTGCCAGCCTACCTGTTTGAGAATGCTGGTGAAACTGCCCGAGCGCTGGCCCCCGCGCCAGCAATGGACCAGCGGCCGCCAGTCGGGGCCCTTGTCGGCCAGCGGCCCTTCGAGATGCGCCGCCGCGTTGCGGGCCACCAGGGCCGCGCCCAGGCGCCGGGCAAGAAAGCGGCTCTGCTGCACATAGATGGTGCCGATCCGGGCGCGCTCGGCATCGTCGAGTACCGGCAGGTTGAGGGCGCCGGGGATGTGGTCCTCGGCAAACTCGGCGGGCGAGCGGACATCGACAATGCCGGTGAAGGGCAGGGTGTCGAGGGCGTTCAGCGAGGTCAGTTCATATGGCATAGGGATTTCCTGGCTGGCCGTCGGGGCGGCGGTGACCGGGGTGGTAATACGGAACCGGCCGGGGCGCAATGTGCCGGGCGATTCGGGCTGGAAACTCGCCCGTGGGTGGTGGATACTGCTCGGAAACAACAGGTCAGGGGAGCATTCCATGGAAATGTCGGGCGAACATGTCATTGCCGCCAGCCGGGCGCAGGTCTGGGCGGCGTTGAACGACGTGGAGGTCCTGGAGGCCTGCATTCCCGGCTGTCAGGAGATCGAGAAGCTGTCGGATACCGAGCTCAGGGCGAAGGTGAAGCTGAAGATCGGCCCGGTGCGTGCGACTTTCAAGGGGGAGGTGACGCTGAGCGAGCTGAACCCGCCCGAGAGCTATGTGATTTCCGGCAAGGGCGCCGGCGGGGTGGCCGGGTTCGCCCGGGGCGGCGCGCGGGTGCGGCTGGAGGAAGTGGCCGAGGGCACCCGGCTGAGCTATGCCGCCGAGGCGGCGGTGGGGGGGAAGCTGGCGCAGCTGGGGCAGCGGTTGGTCAAGTCCACCGCCGACAAGCTTGCGGCGCAGTTTTTCGAGAATTTCGCGGCGCAGTTCGGGGCAGATCAGGCACCGGGCTGAGAGCGGGTGGGGGCCAGCCCCCACACCCCCGGAGTATTTGCGGAAAGATGAAAGGGGGAGCTCAGCCCTCGAGCTTGCCGAGATCGGCGGTGGTCAGGCAGATGTCGCGGATTTGTGCCAGCAGGTTCAGGCGGTTGCGGCGGACGATCTGGTTTTCGGTGTTGATCTGAACCGCCTCGAAGAAGGCGTCGATCGGGGCGCGCAGGCGGGCGGTGGCGGCCATGGCGGCGGCGAAATCCTCGTCGGCGAGGGCGGGGGTGATTTCCTCGCGGGCGCGTTCCAGTGCCGCGAACAGGGCCTTTTCCGCCGGGTCTTCGGCGAATTTCACATCGGCGCCATAGGAATATTCCACCCCGTCGGCGGCCTCGGCCTGGGCCAGGATATTGGCCGCCCGGCGATAGCCCTGGAGCAGGTTCTCGCCGTCCTCGGTGGCCAGAAAGGCGCTGAGCGCCCGGGCGCGGGCCACCAGCAGGGTCAGGTCATCGCTGCCCTCCTTGGCAAGGGCGGCGTCGATCACGTCATGGCGCAGGCCCTCGGATTTCAGGTGCACCTTGAGGCGGTCGTGCAGGAAGGCGAGCAGGTCGTCGGTCAGCGCCGGCACGCCGGTGCGCACCCGGTTGAGCAGGCCTTCGGTGCTGTCGTCGAAGCGCAGCTTCTGCTTGACCGCGGCCCAGGCCGCGCCGAAGACCCCATGCGCGCCGATTTCCAGGACGATCTGTTCCAGCGCGTTCAGGTGGTCGGCTTCGGCATCGTGGTTGAGCGCGATTTCGTGGCGCAGGAGCTGGCTCTTGATGACCGGGCGCAGCTTCAGGCGCAGCCGGTTGCTCAGGATGATGCGGATCACCCCAAGCGCGGCGCGGCGCAGGGCGAAGGGGTCTTTCGAGCCGGTGGGCTTTTCGTCGATCAGCCAGAAGCCGGTGAGCAGGTCGAGCTTGTCGGCCAGCGCCACCGCCATCGAGACCGGCGCGGTGGGCACCGCGTCCGAGGGGCCGAGGGGGGCGTAATGTTCCTCGCAGGCGGCGGCGATTTCCGGCGCAAACCCGGCCTCGCGCGCATAATAGCGGCCCATGACCCCTTGCAGTTCGGGAAATTCATAGACCATTTCCGAGGACAGGTCGGCCTTGGCGACATGGGCGGCCTGGCGTGCGGCCTGGGGGTCGGCGCCGGTGGCCGGGGCCAGGTCGCCGGCCAGGGCCTCGATCCGGCGGATGCGGGCGCCCTGGCTGCCCAGCCGGTTGTGGAAGGTGACCTGTTCAAGCGCGGCCAGCCACGGCGCCATCCTGTCCTCGCGGGCCACCCGCAGGTCGTTTTCCCAGAAGAACCGCGCATCCGACAGGCGCGCGAACAGCACCTTCTGGTTGCCCGCCAGAATGGCCGCGCCATGGTCGCGGGTCTCGCGGTTGGCGACGGTGATGAACTTGACGATGCGGCCGCTTTTCGGGTCGCGCACCGAGAAGAATTTCTGGTGCTCGCGCATCGAGGTCTGCAGCACTTCCGGCGGCAGGCCGGCGAAATCCTCGGCAATGTCGCCCATCAGCACCACCGGCCATTCCACCAGCCCGGCGACCTCGCGCAACAGCCCGTCATCGGCGATCAGTTCCAGCCCCTGGGCAAAGGTCAGCGCCCCGGCATCGGCGGCGATGGTATCGGCGCGGGCCTGGGCGTCGAGCATGACATGCGCCTTTTGCAGGCGGGCGGCGTACTCCTCGAACCCGGTGACCCGGAAGCGGCCGGGCGACATGAAGCGGTGGCCTTCGGTGCTGTCGCCGGCGGCGATCCCGTCCAGGTTCAGGGGCACCACGCGGGCGCCGCTTTCGTCGGAAAGCAGGCACAGGATCGAGTGGATCGGCCGCACCCAGCGCAGGCTGCCGGCGCCCCAGCGCATGGATTTGGGCCAGGGGAAGGTGCGGATCGTGCGCTCCAGCACCTCGGCCACGATTTCGGGCGCCGGACGGCCCGGCCTTTCGATGGTGGCAAACCAGAACGTGCCCTTGGGGGTGTCGCGGGTTTCAAGCGCGGCGCGCTCCACCCCGGCGCCGCGGCAAAAGCCCTCGATCGCCTTGTCGGGGGCGCCCAGCCGCGGCCCCTTGCGCTCTTCGCGGGTGTCGGGCGAAGCCGCCGGCAGGTCGGCCGCCACCAGGGTCAGCCGGCGCGGCGTGGAAAAGGCGCGCGCATCGGCATAGGTAAGCCCGGCCTCGACCAGCCCGTCGGTCACCAGCCGCCTCAGGTCATCGGCGGCGCGCCCCTGCATGCGGGCGGGGATCTCTTCCGAGAAGATCTCGATCAGCAGTTCGGCCATGGGCTCACTCCGCGTATTTTTCGTTCAGCTGTTGCCAGGCATAGGCGCGCCCGTCGGGGAATACCGCGATCACCCGGTCCACCCCGTCATGGATGTTTCTGGTGTCGAGAAAGGCGATGGCCTCGCCGCGTTCCAGCGCCTCGCCGATCGCCACCGCGTCGAAGCAGTCGAACCAGCCCGGCGCGGTCAGCGGCGTGGGGGTGGCATAGACCTGATAGGTTTCGGTCAGCATGGCCTGGCTCATGGTGGTGGTGAAACAGGCGCGAAACCGGATCGGAGAGGAGCTGCCGTCGATCGCTTTCAGGTCATTGGCGATGATCGGCTCGCGGGTGCCGGTAACGAGGTTGACCATGGCCGGCCGGGTGCTGGCGCTCACGTCCCGGTAATAGGCATAGACCTGGGTGTAATAGAGCGCCGCGCCGAAGAGCACCGCAACCACCAGGATGAAAAGGGCGATTATCCGGCCGCTCACGATGCCGGCTCCGGGTTTTCCTCGAAGCCGCCGGCCGGGCTGCGCAGGAAGGCGTCGGCGCAGGCTTTCGCCAGGGCGCGCACCCGGCCGATATAGGCCTGGCGCTCGGTCACCGAAATCACCCCGCGCGCATCCAGCAGGT
>CAZPDV010000021.1:0-13481 GCA_964585355.1 uncultured Aliiroseovarius sp. | reverse complement strand
CTTGGTGACCAGCGACTTGTCGTTTTCCTGTACCAGCCGGATCGAGGGCAGGCTTTGCATGGTCACCTGCCGGGTGAGCTTGAGGTCATGCACCCGCCGCTCCAGGTCATCGCGGGCGGCGCGCAGGTCGCGCAGCTCCTGCGCCTTGATCACGCCTTCATCCTCGGGCGCGTCCTTGACCTCGGCCTCCTTGGCCGGGATCGTCTCGCCGTCAAGCTCCTTGAGCTTGGCCTCGCCGGCGGCGATATAGAGCGCCAGTTCGTCATAGAAATTCAGCGTCTTTTCATAGAGCTTGTCGAGCGACTTGATATCCTTGAGCAGCGCGTGCTGATGGGTCAGCAGGTTCTCGGTCACCCGGTCGATCTGGCCCTGCACGTCCTCATAGCGGGCCAGAAACTTGGCAGCGGGGGCGGCCCGGCCCAGGAGCTTTTCCCACCAGCTGCGCTTGCGGCGCATGTCCAGTTCCGAGGTGGAAAAGCCGCGGATGGTGGTGACGATCGCGCGCAGGCTGTCGCCGGCGGGGCCCACATCCTTGTTGCGCACATCCGTCAGCATTTCCTGGCTGATCTCTTGCAGGCCGGCCTGGGCGGTGGAGCCGAACTCGATGATCGACTGGGTGTTGCCCATGTCGATCTCGTCCATGCGTTTCCTGATCTCTTCGGCGGTGGGCGGGTCGGCCTTTTCCACCGGCACCAGGTCGGTCGAGGGTTCGGGCAGCACCACCGCCGAGATTTCCTCTACTTCCCTGAGCGCGGCCTGGGCCTGTTCGCGGATCGTTTCTGCCATGGTCTTTCCCCTCGTTACACTTGCTGCTTCATTCTCTTGCCAGCGCCACGCCTTCACGCGCCAGGCGTTCGCGCAGCACTTCTATTTCCACGTCCAGATCGGTGCGGTTGTCGGCCAGAAACGCCTTGGTCCTGGCGGCGAACGTGTCTTCCAGATCGTCCAGCAGCGCCAGGTAATCGGCGCGCGCGCCGGCATCGTCGCCATGCGCGTGCAGGTCCACATATTTGACCGTGGCATCGCGCGCGCCCTTCAGATACACCACCAGAAACTTGCGCGCCGCGGTCAGGTCGCGCGGGTCGTCCTCGATGGTGCGGAACATGTGGCGCACGGTGTCGGCAAAGGCGGCGACCCGGGCCTCGAGCCTGCGGTCGCGGGCGCGCAGGATCGCATCCTGCATTTCGGCAAGCGTCTTTTCGGCCCCCTCGACAGCGCGCGCCACCCGGTCGGTCTGAAAGTCGTCGATCCCCTCCATCCCCTTGTTTTTCAGGGGGTCGGGGCCGAAGGCAAGGAAATCGAGCGCCGCGCCCAGCACCGCGAACAGGCTGGCCGAGGCCACCGATCCGTCGATCAGCCCGGCCACGAACAGGCCGGCGCCGGTCAGGATGGCGCCGAAAATCTTGCGCGGGATTGCCGGGCGGCGGGCGATCTTGCGGGCGTGATAGGCCTCTTCCGCCAGCAGCCCCTCGCGGGTCAGCCAGGCGGCCAGGATCAACAGGCCAAAGGCGCCGAGGCTGAGGCCCAGCCCGCGCGGATCCTGAAAAAACGCCATGATCGCCAGCGGCAGCGGCGCGATAAACAGGAAATTCACCCGCCCGCCGGCGCGCGTGCGCTGTTTGCCGGCAAAGGGGGGGGGCGGCGGGCTGGCCTTGTCGCCCCCGGCCTTGTTCCCGCCAGGGCCGCCCTTGGGGCTGTAGGCCCCGCCAAAACGCTCTGCCATCAGCCGCCCCCCGTAAAGGAAACATAAAGGATCAGGGCGACCAGCAGGAAATATGCCAGTTTCTGTAATCCGGATGCTGTCAAATGCGCCTCCCTGCCCGCAAATGCCGGGCCTGATCCCTCATATAGGGCAAGGCGCGCCCGGATTCCATCTCTAACCCCGGTTTTGCGGCGATTGCCGGGCCGCGCGCTCAAGCTTCAGCTTGCGTTGATAGCCCGATTGCAGCACCTCGACCGCAAACAGCACCACCACCGAGAAATAGAAGGTGGATTTCGACATGGGCACGATTTCATAGCCAAAGATCCTGAGCGCCAGGCTGTCGTCGTGCATCGCATGCGCCGCCGCCGGCCCCGCCTCGCCCAGCAGCACCACCCCGACGATCAGCAGGATGAACAGGCCCAGCACCTCGTACATGCGGTTTTTCTCAAGAAACCGGGTGACGCTATCGGCCAGCGCCAGCATGGCCAGCCCGGAAATCACGATCGCCGCGGCCAGCACCGGGAAAACCTTGGTGATCGCCAGCGCCGACAGCACGCTGTCAAAGCTGAAGATCAGGTTCATCACCACGATCAGCGCCACCACCCCGACCGCCGATTTGCCGGCCTTCTGGTTCATGTCGGTCTCGAGCTGGTCAACGGCCAGCATGTGGCTGATCTCCTTGACCGCCGTGTACATGATGAAAACCCCGCCAAAGACAAAGACGCAGGTGGCGAAATTGACCCCGCCCTCAAGGATGCCGGGCAGGTCAAAGACATAAAACGGCGCCGACAGGGTGGAGATCAGCCGGAGCATCACGAAAAGCAGCACAATGCGCAGCGCCACCGCGATGATGATGCCCCAGAACCGCACCGCGCGCTGGCTTGCCACCGGGGCGCGCTGGCTCTCGATCGAGATATACAGCAGGTTGTCAAAGCCCAGAACCGCCTGCAGGAAGCACAGCATCAACAGGTTGCCAAGGTTCTCAAGGGTCAGAAGGTCGGCCATTTTCCGCTCCGTTGGTGTCGGGTCCAGCATAGGCAGGCGGGCGGGCAGGGCAAGGGGGATCGGGCGGGGAAATCAGGGCCGGAAATCCCCCGAGCGCGGCTTCAGGGCGTTTCGCGTCAAATCACACCTGCTTCGCACGGGGCGTGCCGCCCCCTGTTCGCGCCGCACCGATCCGATCTCGTGCGACATGCCCTGAACGGCAATGGTTGCGAAGCGGTAAACACGTTTTCCGGTTTTCCGCGAAACTGGCGTGGCAAGTGCTTGTTATAAAAGGAAAAACCAAGTTTTCCAACGCTCCGGGATGGGTCAATCAGCCGCCGGTGTGGCTCATGTAGCGCCGGGTCTGCCCGGCCACCTTCTGGCGGGAATAGTCGAAATCATGCCCGCGCGGCTTGAGCGCAATGGCGGCGCGAATCGCCTCTTTCAGGGGCTCATCGGTATCGGGATGGGCGCGCAGCGGCGCCTTCAGGTCGGACATGCCATCCTGCCCAAGGCAGGTGTAAAGCGCGCCGGTGCAGGTCATGCGCACCCGGTTGCAGCTTTCGCAGAAATTGTGGCTGAGCGGCTGGATGAAGCCGACTTTCTGACCGGTTTCCTCAAGCCGGACAAACCGCGCCGGGCCGCCGGTGCGTTCGGTCAGCGGCGTCAGGGTATAGCGGCTGCCAAGGGTGTCGCGCAGCTCGGTCAGGGGCCAGTATTCGCCCAGCCGCTGGGCCTCGTCCATCTCGCCCATGGGCATGACCTCGATAAAGGTAAGGTCGAGCCCCTTTTTGGCGCAAAATTCAATAATATCAAACAGTTCATTCTGATTGAACCCCTTGATCGCCACCGTGTTCAGCTTGACCCGCAGGCCCGCCTCCAGCGCCGCATCAATGCCGTCGAGCACCTTCTGCAACTGCCCCCGCCGGGTAATCCTGGCAAACTTTTCCGCATCCAGCGTATCGAGCGACACATTCACCCGCCGCACCCCGGTGGCGGCCAGATCCTCTGCGAACCGGGCCAGCTGCGACCCGTTGGTGGTCAGCGTCAGTTCCCTGAGCGCGCCCGTCTCCAGGTGCCTGTGCATGGCCCGGAAAAACCCCATGATCCCGCGCCGTACCAGCGGTTCGCCCCCGGTAATGCGCAGCTTGGTCACGCCGAACCCGATAAAGGCCGAGGCCATGCGGTCCAGCTCCTCAAGCGTCAGCAGGTCGCGCTTGGGCAGGAAGGTCATGTTTTCGCTCATGCAATAGGTGCAGCGAAAATCGCAGCGGTCGGTGACCGACAAGCGCAGATAGGTGATCGGGCGCAGATACGGGTCGATGAGCTTTGGCTGATCCATGGCACGAGCTTATGCGCGCGGCCGTGCCGGGGCAAGGCAAAGCTTGGTGAAACGAGTTGATCGCGCCGCCGGATTGGTCCAGTCTGCTGCCATGAAACCGATCCTCATCAGCCTTGTCGCGGCGCTCGGGCTGGGTGCCTGCGCCATGTTCCCGCCATCGGGCGAACGGGGCCCGGAGGCGCAGCGCCCCGACGCCACCACGCCGCGCCCGGCGCCGCGCCCGGCGGGCCACGAGGCCCCTCCCGAAAACGCGGTCACGGTCGAAGATTTCGACACCACCACCGCCGCCGAGCGTGCCGCCGCCACCGCAGCGCCCGCGGCCGCGGAGGGGGTGCCCCTGGGCGTGACCATCGCCACATTGGGCAGCCCGACGCGGCCCGGCTTCTGGCTGGAAACGCCGCTGGTTTCTGCCCCCG
Organism: uncultured Aliiroseovarius sp.; assembly: GCA_964585355.1. GTDB lineage: Bacteria > Pseudomonadota > Alphaproteobacteria > Rhodobacterales > Rhodobacteraceae > JAAEUB01. Next base: position 9,037 of record CAZPDV010000021.1, on the reverse strand, counting down.
CCAAGGGCCGGGTGGTGGCGACCGAGACCGGCAAGAGCGTGCTGGTGGACCTGATCCCGCTGGACGCCCCGGCCGGCGCCGGCAGCCGCCTTTCGCTGGCGGCGCTGCGGCTTCTGGGCGTGCCCCTGGGGGGCTTGCATGAACTGAAGGTATCGCGCCTGTGACCGGCACGGCGGCCAGCGACCGGCGCATGATCCGCCGCTTTGGCGACTGGTCCGGCATGCGCGCCGGCTTCCGCTGGAACCTGCCCCGGCATTTCAACATCGCCCAGGCCTGCTGTGACTCGTGGGCGGCGGGCGCGCCCGACCGCGTGGCGCTGACCCATGTCGCCGCCGACGGCACCGCGCAGGATTTCACCTTTGGCGCGCTCAAACAGGCCTCTGACCGGCTGGCCAGCAGCTTTGCCGCGCGCGGCATCGGTCGGGGCGACCGGGTGGCGGTGCTGCTGGGGCAGGGGCCGGAAGTGCTGCTGACGCATTTTGCCGCCTACAAGCTGGGGGCGGTGGTGCTGCCGCTGTTTACCCTGTTTGGCGCCGATGCCCTGGCCTATCGGCTGGCCGATAGCGGCGCGCGCCTGCTGGTGACCGACCGGGCCAACCTGGACAAGGTGCAGGAGGTGCGCCCGGATTTGCCTGCTCTCTCAGAGGTTTACGTGGTGGGCGGGGGAGGCGCGCCGCTACGGGATTTTGACGCGGAAATCGCCGCTGCCCGCCCGTTGAAGGCCCCGGTCCAGACCGCAGCCGATGATCCCGCGCTCATGGTCTATACCTCGGGCACCACCGGCGCCCCCAAGGGGGTGCTGCATGCGCATCGGGTGCTGCTGGGCCACCTGCCGGCGATCGAGCTGCACCACGAGGGCTTTCCGCAACCCGGCGACAAGGGCTGGACCCCGGCCGATTGGGCCTGGGTCGGCGGGTTGCTCGACCTGGCGCTGCCCTGCCTCTATTTCGGCGTGCCCCTGGTCAGCCACCGCGCCGCGAAATTCGACCCCGAGGCGGCCTATGCCCTGATCGCCAGGCACCATATCCGCAACCTGTTCATGCCGCCCACCGCCCTGAAACTCATGCGCGACAGCCCGGTTCCGGCCGGGGTCCGGCTGCGCTCGATCGGCTCGGGGGGCGAAAGCCTGGGCGCCGAGCTGCTCGACTGGGGCCGGCGCGTGCTGGGCGTGCCGATCAACGAACTTTACGGTCAGACCGAGTGCAACCTGGTGCTGACCAGTGCCGCGGGCTTCATGCAGGTGCGGCCCGGCTCCATGGGCCTTGCCGTGCCCGGCCATGAGGTCGCCATCATCGACCCCCAGGGCCGGCGGCTTGCCCCCGGCGAAACCGGCGAGATCGCGGTCAGGCGCCCGGACCCGGTGATGTTTCTGGAATACTGGAACCAGCCGGAAAAGACCGCCGAAAAATTCGTCGGCGACTGGTTGAAAACCGGCGATCTGGGGGTGCAGGACGAGGACGGCTATTTCACCTTCGTTGCCCGCGATGACGACGTGATCACCTCATCGGGCTATCGCATCGGCCCGTCCGAGATCGAACATTGCATCGCCGCCCACCCGGACGTGGCCATGGTGGCGGTGGTCGGGGTGCCCGATCCGGTGCGCACCGAACTGGTCAAGGCGGTGGTGGTGCCGCGCCAGGGCGCCCGGCGCGAGGGGCTGGCCGAAGCGCTGACCCAACTGGTTCGCGACCGGATCAGCCCGCATGTGGCGCCGCGCATCGTCGAATTTGCCGAAACCCTGCCGATGACCGCCACCGGCAAGATCCGGCGCCGCGATCTGCGCTAGGCTGGATGCGAGGTGCCCGGCAGAGAAGCTTCCGCATGGATGGGCTGTGCCGTTTGCTTGGTCCGTTGCCCGGCACCGCCGGGCAGCGCCTGCCTGCCCCCCGGCAGGCGCTTTTGCAAGGGCGCGTCCAGGCGCCCCGGTCGGGGGGCGTCACCTGTTCCGCGCTCTGCGCCGTTCCTGGGGCGCGCCAGCCCAGGCAGGCGCTGCCCTCTGATCCGCGTCAGGCTGAAGCAAGCCAGCCCCGCCCCGTGAGCGCGCCTATTCCACCGTCACCGATTTGGCCAGGTTGCGCGGCTGGTCCACATCCTTGCCCAGCGCCAGGGCGGCATGATAGGCCAGCATCTGCACCGGGATCGCATAGAGGATCGGTTGCAGCAATTCAGGCGCTTGCGGCAGGGCGACATGGCGCCAGACGCCGTCGCCGGCCGCTTCGGCGGCGCGCGCATCGGCAATCAGCAGCACCGGCCCGCCGCGCGCCATCACCTCCTGCATGTTGGAAACGGTCTTGTCGAACAGCCGGTCATGCGGCGCCAGCACCACGGTCGGGGTCAGCTTGTCGATCAGCGCGATGGGGCCGTGCTTGAGCTCTCCCGAAGGATAGCCCTCGGCGTGTATATAGCTGATTTCCTTGAGCTTCAGGGCACCCTCCAGGGCCAGGGGATACATCTGCCCCCGGCCCAGGAACAGCACGTCGCGGGCCTCGGCAATTTCCATGGCGGCGGCGCGCAGGCTGTCCTCGAGCGCCAGGGCATGGCCCATCAGGCCCGGCAGGCTGCGCAGCTCGGCCAGGTGCCGGGCAAGGGCGGTATCGTCGATTTCGCCGCGCTGATGGGCGGCGTCGAGGGCCATCAGGGCAAACACCGTCACCTGGCAGGTGAACGCCTTGGTCGAGGCGACCGAGACCTCGACCCCGGCCAGGATCGGCACGGCGATATCGCTTTCCCGCGCGATCGAACTTTCGGCAACATTGACCAGGCTCAGCACATGTTCGGCCTTGCCTTTTGCATAGCGCAGGGCGGCCAGCGTGTCGGCGGTCTCGCCGGACTGGCTGACGAAAATCGCGGCGGTGCCGGGGGGGATCGGCGCCTCGCGATAGCGAAATTCGCTGGCCACATCCACATCCACCGGCAGCCGGGCATAGCGCTCGAACCAGTATTTCGCGGTCAGGCAGGCCAGGTAGGCGGTGCCGCAGGCCACCAGGCTCAGCCGCTGGATGCGGGTGAAATCAAGCCCCTTGAGCGGCAGCGTCACGCGGGCGCCATCGGCCGCCAGATAGGCGTTCAGCACATCGCCCAGCACCGCCGGCTGTTCGGCGATCTCCTTGGCCATGAAATGGCGATAACCGGCCTTGCCGATCTGCGCCGCATCCAGCCGGACCTCGCGGATTTCGCGGGTTACAGGATTGTTTTCGCTGTCAAAAACATCAATGCCGGCGCGCGTGATAACGGCCCAGTCGCCCTCTTCCAGATAGGTAATGCGGTCGGTCATCGGGGCCAGCGCAATGGCGTCCGAACCCACGAACATCTCGCCCTCGCCATGGCCGATGGCCAGCGGGCTGCCCTTGCGGGCGGCGATCAGCAGGTCGGCCTCCCCCTCGAACAGAAAGCACAGGGCAAAGGCGCCCTCCAGCCGGGGCAGGGTGGCGCGCACCGCCTCGGCCGGGCTTTTGCCCTGGTCCAGATAGGTGGCGGTCAGCAGGGCGACGATTTCGGTATCGGTGTCGCTGGCCGCCTCGATGCCGCGCTCGGCCAGTTCCTCGCGGATCTCGCGGAAGTTTTCGATGATGCCATTATGCACCACCGCCACCTTGCCGGCCCGGTGCGGATGGGCGTTGGCCTCGGTCGGGGCGCCGTGGGTGGCCCAGCGGGTATGGCCGATACCGGCGCGCCCCTGCAGCGGGTCATGCACCAGCAGGTCGGACAGGTTGACCAGCTTGCCCACCGCCCGGCGCCGGTCAAGCCAGCCGGCATCGTTGATGGTGGCGATGCCGGCGCTGTCATAGCCGCGATATTCCAGCCGCTTGAGCGCCTCGACCAGCAGCGGCGCGGCCTCGTGATTGCCCAGAACCCCGACTATGCCGCACATGGGGCCCGCCTCGGTGAGTTATACTTTTCGAACATTTTATGCTTTCTTTTCCTGCTCTGCCTTGCGCGCCTTGAACTTTTCGAACAATCGCCGCGCCATGCCCGGCTTGGTCACCATGCGCGCCCGGCCAATCGCCAGGGCGCCGTCGGGCACATCCTCGGTAACCACGGTGCCGGTGGCGGTCATGGCCTCGTCGCCGATGCGGACCGGCGCCACCAGGCAGGTATTCGAGCCGATGAAGGCGTTGGCGCCGATATGGCTGTGATGTTTCATCACCCCGTCGTAATTGCAGGTGATGGTGCCGGCGCCGATATTGGCTGCCGGGCCGACAAAGGCATCGCCCACATAGGACAGGTGGTTGACCTTGGCGCCGGCGCCGATTTCGGCATTCTTGATCTCGACGAAATTACCCACTTTCGCGGCTTCGGCAAGCTCGGCGCCGGGGCGCAGGCGGGCATAGGGGCCGACCACCGCGCCGCGGGCCACATGGCAGCCCTCGAGGTGGCTGAAGGCCCGGATCCGGGCGCCGGTTTCGACGCTGGCGCCGGGGCCAAAGACCACGTGGGGCTCGACCACCGCGTCGCGGCCGATCACGGTGTCATAGGCGAAAATCACCGTGTCGGGGGCGGGCATGGCAACGCCGTTTTCCAGCGCCTCGGCCCGGGCGCGGGCCTGAAAGGCGGCTTCGGCAGCGCGCAGTTCCGCGCGGGTGTTGATGCCCAGGGTCTCGGCCTCGTCACAGGTGACAACGGCGGCTTTCAACCCGCGCCGATTGGCGATTTCGATGATGTCGGTCAGGTAATATTCGCCGGCGGCGTTGGCGTTTCCGACCTCTCCCACCAGGTCGAAAAGCATGGCAGATGACGCCATGATAACCCCGCTGTTACAAAGGGTTATGGCGCGTTCTTCAGGTGTCGCATCCTTGTATTCGACGATGCCCGCAAGGCGGTCGCCCTGCATCACCAGCCGCCCGTAGCGGCCGGGATCGGCGGCCTCGAATCCCAGCACAACCACGTCGGCGCCACCCCGGGCCGCCTGCATCTTCTGCAGGGTTTCGGGCCGGATGAACGGGGTGTCGCCATAGAGCACCAGCGCGTCGCCGGCAAAGCCTTCGAGGGCGGCGCGGGCCTGGGCCACGGCATGGGCGGTGCCCAGTTGTTCTTCCTGCCGCACAATCGCGATTTCCGGGTCGAATGCGCGCGCGGCCTGCGCCACCGCCTGGGCGCCATGGCCCACCACCAGCACGCGCCGTGCCGGCTCCATGGCCGCGGCCGCCCGCAGGGCATGGGCAAAGAGCGGGGCGCCGGCCAGTTCATGGAGCACTTTCGGCAGGTCGGAATTCATCCGGGTGCCCTGGCCCGCGGCCAGAAGGATCAATGCTGGAGACATGCGTGCCCTTTTCGTTTCTGCTCGCCCCCGTTTTACCTTTTGCGCAGATACCCGCAAGGGTAGGGGCTTCACTTCTTTTTTCGTCAGGTTACAGCTTTGGCGGAGTTTTGCCGAGGGGGAATCTCGTGCGCATGGCACTCTTGTGCTGCGCCTGCTTGACGCGCCGGCGCGCGCCGCGCACCATCTTGCGATGGAAGAGCGATTCACCAAGGATTTCACCCAGCAGGAGCCGATTGGGGAAAACGCCATTGCCGCGGCGCTTGAAGTGCTGCGCCATGGCCGGCTGCACCGCTATAACGTGGCGGCGGGCGAGGAGGGCGAGGTGGCGGCGCTGGAGCGGGAATTCGCCGCCTTTACCGGGGCGAAATATGCGCTGGCGGTGGCCTCGGGGGGCTATGCCATCGCCACCGCCCTGCGCGCGCTGGGGGTCGGGCCGGGGGACCGGGTGCTGACCAACGCCTTCACCCTGGCGCCGGTGCCTGGCGCCATTGCCAGCCTGGGCGCCCGGCCGGTTCTGGTGGAGGTTACCGACCGGCTGGTGATCGACCTCGACGATCTCGCGGCCAAGGCGGGGCAGGCGCAGGTGCTGCTTCTGAGCCATATGCGCGGCCATATCTGCGACATGGACCGGCTCATGCAGATATGCGATGCGGCCGGCATCCGGGTGGTCGAGGATTGCGCCCACACCATGGGGGCGAAATGGCGCGGCGTGCCCAGCGGCCGGCATGGGGTGATGGCCGCTTATTCGACCCAGACCTACAAGCACATGAATTCCGGCGAGGGCGGCTTGCTGATCTCGGACGATGCCGAGCTGATGGCGCGCGCGGTGCTGCTTTCGGGCTCCTACATGCTCTATGAGCGCCATGGCGCCGCGCCGGGGGCGGAGGTCTTTGAGCGCCTGCGGCTGGACGTGCCCAACATCTCGGGGCGCATGGACAATCTGCGCGCCGCCATTCTGCGCCCGCAACTGGCGGAACTCGACGCGCGTGCGGCGGCCTGGAACGCGCGCTACCGGGTGCTGGAGGCGGGGCTTGCCGGGGTGCCGGGGCTGGCGCTGATCGAGCGGCCTGCCGAAGAGGAATATGTCATGTCCTCGTTCCAGTTCCTGCTGCCCGGCTGGTCCCCGGAGGCGGTGCAACGGGTGGTGGCAGGCTGTGCGGCGCGCGGGGTCGAGCTCAAATGGTTCGGGGCCGAAGCGCCGGCCGGGTTCACCAGCCGCTATGACCATTGGCGCTATGTCGAGGCGCCGGCCTTGCCGCAAACCGACCGGGTGCTGCGGGCGCTTCTGGACCTGCGCCTGCCGCTGACCTTCACGCTTGAGGAGTGCGCCCTGATCGCGCGCATCATTGCCTCGGAGGTGGGGCGCAACGCGGCTTGAAACAGGTCGCGTCAAATCACACCAGCTTTGCCCGGGGCGCGCAAGCGGACCGGGCATGCTCCCACCCGGGCGGCCGCCTGCCCTTTGTTCTGCGCCACACTCAATCCAATTTGACGCGGGCGCGGCTTAAACCCCGACGCCACGCCGGGCCTCGGCCCTGGCAAATGCCGCCGCGCCGATGGTCAGCACCACGTACAACCCGGCGATGAACAGCATCTGTTCGGGCCGGGTCTGCCATTCATACCAGAAGATGATCGCGGTGCCCCCGGCCAGCGCCAGCATGGCAATCCAGGTCATGAGGATATGCGAATGGGTCTTGTCGCGCAGCCGGTAATTGGCCAGCGCCATCAGGAAAGACACCACCAGGAAGGTGACCGAGCCGAATTCCAGGATCATCCGCAGCCCACCCACCAGGATCAGCACCGAGGCGGTGGCGGCCATGGTCAGAATGGCATTGGCGGGGATTTTCCGGCGCCGTTTGTCCAGGAAGGCCGGAAAGAAACGGTCATCGGCAATGCGCGCCATCTGCCGCGAGGCCCCGAACAGGGTGCCGGAAATCGCGCTCATGGTGGCAAGCACCGCGCCCAGCACCACGAAGCGTTCGCCCCACTGGCCCAGCACCGCGCTGGCGGCTGCGGCCAGGGCATATTCCTTCTTGTCGATGATGTCGGCGAACGGCACCGCCAGCACCGCCGCCAGCGCCACCAGCACATAGACCGCCGCCACCAGCACCACCGCGGTATAGATCGCCCGCGGCATGTTGCGCCGGGGCGCCTCCATTTCCTTGACCGCGTTGATCACCAGCTGAAACCCCTCATAGGCCACGAAGGTCAGCGACGCCACCGTGATCAGCGCCATCAGCGTCAGCGGCGGGCTTTCCCTGACCAGTTGCGGCAGCGAGGCGTCCGGGTGGCTCAGCAACAGCGCGGCGATGGTCAGCAGGATACCCACCTTGACATAGACCATCACGTCCTCGATCCGCCCCATGCCCTTGACGCTCCAGATATTGATCAGCGCAAACAGCCAGATCACCGCCCAGGCCACGGCCTTGCGCGCCCATTCGCTGTCTGCCCAGGCCGAGGCCGACAGGGCATAGGCCGAAAACGTATAGGCATAGAGCGCCAGCGTCGAGATATAGCCGAAGATCGTCCACCAGCCGACCACCGCGGCAGCGGTGCGGGCGCCGGGAAAGCTGCGCTTGAAGAACGAATAGGTGGCGCCTTCATCCATGAAATACTTGCCAAGCTGCACATAGGAATAGGCCGCCGTCGCCGCCACCGCCGCCCCCAGCCCGATCGCCACCGGCGCCCAGACCCCGACCATGGCCACCGAGATGCCCAGGATGGTGAAAATGCCGCCGCCGATCATGCCGCCCACGGCAATCGCCACCAGTTCCTTGAGCCCCAGCGGCTCGCCCTGTTTCACCCTGCTCATGCGCGGCCCCTTCGTGATCGGATCCGCCTCTTTTGCAGGATTTCCCCGGCACTCGCAAGCCGCCGGGCCGGGGAAAGTAACCCAACGTCACCGGCCCGCCCCGGCCATTTCGCGCCGGGGCGCGGGCTTTTTTTCTGGACCTGTGGACGCGCCCGCCTATAAATGAACAAGCGTTCAATAAACACCGGAGGGGCCATGTTTACCGCGTCGATGAAATTTGACCTGGGCGAGGATGTGAATGCGCTGCGCGACATGGTGCACCGTTTTGCCCAGGAGCGGATCAAGCCGATCGCGGCCGAGATCGACGCGAAGAACGATTTTCCGGCCGAGCTGTGGCGCGAGCTGGGCGCGCTGGGCCTGCTTGGCGTGACCACGCCCGAGGAATATGGCGGCGCCGACATGACCTATCTGGCGCATGTGGTGGCGGTCGAGGAGATCGCCCGCGCCTCGGCCAGCGTGGCGCTTTCCTATGGGGCGCATTCCAACCTCTGCGTCAACCAGATCCGGCGCAATGCCACCCATGAGCAGAAGCTGAAATACCTGCCCAGGCTGATCTCGGGCGAACATGTGGGCGCGCTGGCCATGTCCGAGGCGGGGGCGGGCAGCGACGTGGTGTCGATGCAACTGCGGGCCGAACGGCGCAACGATCACTATCTGCTCAATGGTACCAAGTTCTGGATCACCAACGGCCCGGATGCCGATGTGCTGGTGGTCTATGCCAAGACCGACCCCGAGGCCGGCGCCCGCGGCATCACCGCCTTCATCGTGGAAAGCGGCTGGAAGGGGTTTTCCACATCGCCCCATTTCGACAAGCTGGGCATGCGCGGCTCGAACACGGCCGAGCTGATCTTTGAAGACGTGGAAGTGCCAGTTGAAAACGTGCTGGGCGAAGAGGGGCGCGGCGTCGCCGTGCTGATGAGCGGGCTTGATTACGAGCGCGTGGTGCTCTCGGGCATCGGCACCGG
>CAZPDV010000020.1:2373-13553 GCA_964585355.1 uncultured Aliiroseovarius sp. | reverse complement strand
AAGCGTGTCGCCCGGCGCGGCATCAAAATGCAGGGCCGTGGGCATGCCCCAGCCAAACTCGGTAATCTGGTTGACCACCTGATCGACGGTAAAGATGTCGGGCGCCGCCTGCACCCTGTAGGTGCCGGTTTCGGTCCCGTCAAAGGCATAGGCATCCAGGTAATAGGTGCCGGTGGTGGTGGCGGTATAGGTGATCTGGGAAAACGAGTTGCTGCCGGTCACGTCGTCATTGCTGGTGATCACCGCGCCGCTGCTGTCGCGCAAGGTCAGGAACGTATCGTCGATACCCGCGGCCGAGCCGCCAATCCCCCACATGGAAAACACATAAGACTGCCCCGCCTGCAGGTCGATGGCGATCCAGTCGTGATCATTGGTGCTCAGGCTGCCGTCGAAGGTCTCTCCGACCGACATGGTGGCGGTGGTGCTGGTATTGCCGGCCGCATCGCCCGCCTCATTGGCCTGGACCAGACTGCGGCTGAATGTTTCCTTGCTGCTCTGATACATCAACTTTCCTTACCATTCATGTTCGTGCCTGAGATACCCTGCCGGGATGGGGGAATCCTGCGACATATGGGGGACAAAAACAAGGCCACCCCCTAGAGCAGGATGAAATCGGCGGTGGAAAAATCGCTGACCGCGGCGCCGTCCACATGGATCACGTGGCCGCCATAGCTGATATCCACCCCGCCGCTTACCGCGCTGATCGACAGCGCGTCAAAGCGCTGCTGCTGGGTGCCGCTGGCAATGCCGTGCATGCGGATCGTGTCGATCCCGTCCTGGAAATCGGCGATCACGTCACGCTCGCCGCTGGTCATCTGCGTGAACACGAACTGATCCGCCCCGGCGCCGCCATAAAGCGTGTCGTCGCCGCTGCCGCCATTGAGCTTGTCGCTGCCATCCTCGCCATAAAGCAGGTCGTTGCCCGCACCTCCACCCAGGAAGTCGTTGCCGGTGCCGCCATGCAGCTCGTCATTGTCGGCCCCCGCCCCGATCAGGTCGTTGCCGGCGCCTGCATCCAGGTAATCGTCGCCGGTGCCCCCGCCCAGCGAATCGTCGCCATCCTCGCCATAGACCCGGTCGGCGTCATAGGAGCCCGCCAGCGTGTCGCCCCCGGCGCCGCCATGCACCTCGTCATAGCCCCAGCCGCCGCTGGCCACGTCATCGCCATTGCCGGCGTCGATGTAATCGCGCCCCGAGCCCGAGCCGATCACGTCATTGCCATCCTCGCCGAACATCCGGTCATTGCCATAGCCGCCGCCCATGGCATCATGCCCGTCGCCGCCATAGACCACGTCATCGCCATCCGAGGCGGCGATATTGTCGTTGCCGGCCCCGCCCGAGATCACGTCGTTGCCGGCCCGGCCCAGCAGCTCGTCATTGCCGTCGCCACCGCTCAGCAGGTCATTGCCGGCGCCGCCATCCAGCCGGTCATTGCCGCCCAGCCCGTTGATCCAGTCATCGCCGCTGGTGCCGGTGAGCACATCGCGCAGGGTGGCGTTGCCATCGGTGCCGCCATGGCCCGCGCCCAGCATGTCGGCCAGCGAGACCGTGTTGCCGGCGATGGTCAGCAGCTGGATATTGCTGAACGTATCGGTGTCGCCATTGGTATAGCTGATCCGGTAAGAGCCGCCGCCCAGCGAGGTCAGCCCGACCATGGTGGTGGCATCGGCGATCAGCCGGTCATAGCCGGCGCCGCCGTCAAGCGTATCGGTGCCGGTGCCCGAGGCCAGGCTGTTATTGGCGGCATTGCCGGTCAGGGTGTCGTTGCCCGCCCCGGTGGCAAGATCCTCGATCACCACGCCCTGGCCGATCACCAGGTTGCCGCTCAGCCCTCCGGCGGAAGAGGCCGACCCGGGCACCAGGGAAATGTCCTGATCATAGCTCAGCGTGCTCAGGTCGATCAGGTCATGGCCGCCGGCATCCTGCACGGTCATGCCCACCGGCCCGCCATTATAGACCGCCGGATCGGCGCTCACCCCGTCAAACAGATAGGAAAACAGCGTGCCCAGCGTGCCACCGACATTGGAATTGGCCCCCCAGACGGTATTGGCCTGCCATGGCTTGAGGCCGTTATAGGCAGTGCTGTTGGTCCCATAAAGGGCCGCCAGCGCCGCGATATCGGCAATCATCGGCCCCAGAACGGTATAATACGACCCGTTGACAAAGGTGTTCTGATCCGGGTCGAAATAGGACATCACGCTCATCTGGGTGCTGTCGTTGCGATAATGATTGTCGGTGCCGTACGTGGCAGTGCCATCGTAATTGCCGGCATGGGTCAGCCCCAGCGCATGGCCGATCTCGTGCACATAGGTCTGAAACGACCAGCTGTCGATCGTGGTGCCATAGGCGGTCAGCCAGTCAATGCTGATATTGACCGTGGAATAGCTGATGATGCCGGTATTGGGGTTGACGCTGCCCGGCCCGGCAAAGCTGCCAGGCTGGTTGTCGTCAAAGCGGATATTGCCGCCGCTGCTGACCTCGGAAAATTGCAGCCCGGTCGCCTGGCTCCAGGCTTCCAGCGCCCAGCGGGCCAGCTGCTGCCCGCCGGTGGTCAGCTGGGTCAGGTTGACGGTAAGCGTGTCGCCCGGCGCGGCATCGAAATGCAGGGTCGTGGGCACGCCCCAGCCAAACTCGGTAATCTGGTTGACCACCTGATCGACGGTAAAGACATCGGTCGCCGCCTGCACCCTGTAGGTGCCGGTTTCGGCCGTGAAATGGGCGGTGGCCTCCAGGTAATAGGTGCCGGTGGTGGTGGCGGTATAGGTGATCTGGGAAAACGGGTTGCTGCTGGTCACGTCGTTATTGCCCATGATCACCGTGCCGCTGCTGTCGCGCAAGACCAGGAACGTATCGTCGATACCCGCGGCCGAGCCGCCAATCCCCCACATGGAAAACACATAAGACTGCCCCGCCTGCAGGTCGATGGCGATCCAGTCGTGATCATTGGTGCTCAGGCTGCCGTCGAAGGTCTCTCCGACCGACATGGTGGCGGTGGTGCTGGTATTGCCGGCCGCATCGCCCGCCTCATTGGCCTGGACCAGACTGCGGCTGAATGTTTCCTTGCTGCTCTGATACATCAACTTTCCTTACCATTCATGTTCGTGCCTGAGATACCCTGCCGGGATGGGGGAATCCTGCGACATATGGGGGACAAAAACAAGGCCACCCCCTAGAGCAGGATGAAATCGGCGGTGGAAAAATCGCTGACCGCGGCGCCGTCCACATGGATCACGTGGCCGCCATAGCTGATATCCACCCCGCCGCTTACCGCGCTGATCGACAGCGCGTCAAAGCGCTGCTGCTGGGTGCCGCTGGCAATGCCGTGCATGCGGATCGTGTCGATCCCGTCCTGGAAATCGGCGATCACGTCACGCTCGCCGCTGGTCATCTGCGTGAACACGAACTGATCCGCCCCGGCGCCGCCATAAAGCGTGTCGTCGCCGCTGCCGCCATTGAGCTTGTCGCTGCCATCCTCGCCATAAAGCAGGTCGTTGCCCGCACCTCCACCCAGGAAGTCGTTGCCGGTGCCGCCATGCAGCTCGTCATTGTCGGCCCCCGCCCCGATCAGGTCGTTGCCGGCGCCTGCATCCAGGTAATCGTCGCCGGTGCCCCCGCCCAGCGAATCGTCGCCATCCTCGCCATAGACCCGGTCGGCGTCATAGGAGCCCGCCAGCGTGTCGCCCCCGGCGCCGCCATGCACCTCGTCATAGCCCCAGCCGCCGCTGGCCACGTCATCGCCATTGCCGGCGTCGATGTAATCGCGCCCCGAGCCCGAGCCGATCACGTCATTGCCATCCTCGCCGAACATCCGGTCATTGCCATAGCCGCCGCCCATGGCATCGTTGCCAGGGCCGCCATGCACCTCGTCATCGCCATCCGAGGCGGCGATATTGTCATTGCCCCCGCCGCCATAGATCAGGTCGTTGCCGCCCCGACCCAGCAGCGAATCGTCACCATCGCCGCCATAAAGCGTGTCGTCGCCTTCCTTGCCGTCCAGCCAGTCATTGAGCGCCTGACCGGTCAGGGTGTCGTTGCCCGACGTCCCCTCCAGGAACAGGGGCTGATCGCCGCCCCCGCCCCCGCCCCCGCCGGCGGTGGTGCGGGTGATGGCATAATGACTTTCCATGCTTGGCAGCAGCGCGGCGATATCGGCGGCATCCAGCGGCTGGCCATCGGCGCTGTGCAGCACCAGCACCTCGTCGCCATAGCTGATCTGCGCCCCGTCGCCGGTGGTGACGACCTCCAGCTGACCGACATTGCGCAGCATGTTCCAGGCCGACAGGTCAAGCCGGTCCTGGCCCACCGCGATATCGGTAATCACATCCTGGCGGCCATCGGCGGCCAGCACGAAGATATCTGCCCCGGCGCCGCCGCTCAGCGTGTCGGCCCCTGCCCCGTCCGACAGGATGTCGTCGCCGCCCTGCCCGTTCAGGCTGCCGCCGCCCCCGCCCAGCGACAGCATGTCGTCGCCGGCCGTGCCGTTCAGCACCCCCGAGGCCACGCTCTGCACCACGCCCAGATTGTTCAGCTCGATGCGGAACTGGCTCAGCCCGGCCTCGCTGCCCGACATGGTGAACACGTCCAGCCCCTGCCCGCGCACGCTCATTTCCAGCGCCGACAGGTTGTCCAGCGCCTGGCCGTTCCGGTCAACGATCGTGTCCAGCAGCACCAGCCGCCCCTCGGCGCTGAGCACGAACAGGCTGAGCCCGCCATCGCTGCCACCGGCCAGCACATAGGAACGCCCGCCGATCGTCGCCACATCCATCTGGCCGAGATCGGCAAAGCGGGTGGTGAGCCCGTCGATCACATGGTCGGTGGCGCTCAGGCTGCCATCGGCCGCCACTTCAAGCACGCTGAGGCTCGAAGAACCCGCCGCCCCCACCACCAGGAAATGCCCGCCGCCGGTGCCGGCCACCTCCAGCGCGGTGACGGTATTGACCGGCAGGCCCTGCAACATGCCGAAACTGTCAACCTCGCTCAGCGCCCCGGTCGCGGCCACCTGATAGCCGCTGACCCCGTGTTCCAGCGCCGAGGCGACATAGAGATAGGACGTGCCGCCAATGGCAAGCGTCGCCATGTCGGAAATGCCGGCGCCATAGCTGGTGTCGGTGTCGGCGGTCAGCACGCTGTCCACGATCGCGCCGCTGCCATTCAGGCTGAAGGCGGTCAGCCCGGCCCCTTCCCGGCCGGCAACAAACATCAGATCCTGCCCGCCAATGCTGGCGCGCAGCACCATCGCCGACTGGCTGTAATCGTCGCCGGGCGCCAGAAAGCTCAGATCGGCCGAGCTCTGCCCCAGATCCGCCGCCAGCCCGGCATCGGCAATGACCACATCCAGCAGGCTGCCGGGGGCGCCGGCAACATTCGCGGTCACCCGGTCCGCCGGCGTATGGGTCAGGCTGGAAACCACGCTGGCCAGCCCGCTGCCGCCGGTCTGCACCAGGTGCGAAACCCCCCGCCCGTAATCCGTCACCCGCATTTGCAGCTCGGAACCGATACCGGTCAGCACGATGCTGACATTTTCCGTCGGCAGCCCGAACGCCCCCCCGGTCAGGGTTCCGACAAAGCTTAAACCAGCCTGCATTCTCACACACCCGCTTGCGCCCCCACGCAGGAAGCAGGCTGTGCCAAATGCCCTAGGAGGATGTTAACAGAATGTGACCAGAGCGGGGCATTTCGGAAAAGTTAACAGAAAATCGAAACCGATCCGCCGGGTCAGGAACAGGCCGGGCCGGGGCTGGCGGCGATCAGCGCGTCCAGAAAACCCTCGGTCGCCGCCGGGTCCAGCGGCGCATCGGCCCGGGCCATGCCACGGCTTTCGCCGGTCTCCCCGCCCCAGTCGATCCGGGCCACCAGCATCCGGCTATTGGCGCGTTCCACCACCAGGCTGGCCTCGGCGCTGTCCCCGCCTTCCGCCAGCCTGACCTCGCGGGCCGGACAGGCCCGGCGCAAGGCGGCAACGAACTGACTGCAAAGCCCCTCCGGCAGCGCCACCTTGGGGCCGGCCGCCACGCAGCTGACCAGCAAGGCCGGCGCCGGGGCGGTGCCCCCTGCCCTGCCCTCGGTCGCCGCCGCCATGGTTGCCAGCCACAACAGGCCCGCCACGCTCCATCGTCTCATCGGTTGCATTCGCTCCTCCCTTTCCGCCCCCCTCAGAGCCGCCCGCGCTGCCCCTGTTCGCGCAGCCAGGCCAGCCATGCCCGGTCCGGGTCGGCCAGGGCCGGGCGGCCGGAGCCCTGCCAGAACGCCCGCCAGCGCGCCTCCAGCGCATAGATATCCGCCCCCGGCACCAGGGCGCGGGCTTCCTCCAGCGCCTCGGGGGACAGGAGCGGCCCGCTGCCGGTCGCGACCGGCTCCACCGCCTGGCGGGGGCGCGCCCGCAGCAGGTCGTCGCCGGCCTCGCTCAATTCGTAATCCGGCAGGGTATCGGCGGCAATGATCTTGCGAATGGCGGCGCGAAACACCCGCAGCGGCGCGCTCGACCCCGCCTTCTTGTGCAGCACCGCCATCGACACCCGCCATTCCGGCTGATGCCCGCAATGCTTGCGCACCAGCTCATAGACACGCCGCTCCAGAGGCTTGCGCAGGCGAAAATAATCCGGGCTCAGGGTCAGCACCGATTTCGACAGAACCGCGCGATACAGCCATTCGCTCAGCGTCACCATCACCGAAATCATCCGCCCGCCCTTGCTCTTGCGCACGATCTCCCAGCTTTCGATCAACCCGAAACCGCTGGTCACCTCCTCTCCGCCGGTGGTGATGTTGGTGGTGATCCGGGTGCCGGCCAGCCGCTCGAACGCCTCGCGCAGGCGGGTATATCCATCGCCGCCAGTGTCGCGATTGGTGGTCACCAGCAGGTCATGGGCCCGCAGCTTGAGCGTCCGGCTCACCGCCGCGCCGCTGTTGATCGCCGCCATCAGCTGGCTGATGCAATAGATCAGGATATCCTTGTCATGAATGGTGGCCCGGCCCCGCACCGACGGGGTGACACAGACCTCGACCCCGTTATGGGTATAGGTAAGAATGCGCCGGTCGGGCCGGGTGGAGAGCGAAAAGATCGGATGCTCCATCGAGGCCAGGTCGTCCTTGGGGCTGGCATCGAACAGGCCACAGATGAACAGATCCCCGGTCGGATGCCGATCCGGCAGCAGCCCCGCCGCTTGTGCGCCCTTTGCCATCGCCTGCCCGCCCGTTCCTGCCCCGCTGGCGCTGTGTGCCTTGCGCCGGTCGATCCGGCCTGTTTCGGGGTTTCAGTGACACCTCTGCCAAGACCTAAAGCCAAGCCCGCGCCCCTGTCAATCGGCGCCCCCACCCGGTTCGGGGTTCCGGAATCACCCATTTGGGGTTTCGGAATCATGCCAGCGGGGTTTCAGAATCACCGCCCTTCCAAAATCCCCCAAACATCCCTGTTCTTTCAGGGGCTTGGCAAAAGCGCTTTCTCCTGTAACAACTAAATAACCTGATATAACAGGCTCAGCTTCCCGATCTTTCGAAAACAGATCGGTTACGTGTTGGCCTCACCGACAGAAACGCTGAGAAAATCAGGGGAAATCCAGAGATGTGCGCTAATTTTATGGATGTAGTGCATTTTTGCGTATATCATCGAAAACACGGAACATTGCATGTCTCGCGGAGCCCGCATCATGAAAGACAGGTCCATGAAAGGCACATCGGGCACCTCCCCCCTGCCCCCCTATTTCAACCTGGACCCGGATCAGGCCCTGGCCCGTCTTGGCGCCCCTTCCGGCACCAATGATTTCAGCCGCATTGCCGAGGCCATTTCCAGAGGCCGCGAGATACTCGAGACCGGCGGCCATGGCGAGGAGGCGCGCCGCCATTTGCGCCCCTTTTCCACCTGGGAGATCTGCCGCTACCTGATCCCGGTCGCCCAGGGTCATTTTCGCCGGGTGCTCAAGGCCAATCCCGATCTTCCCCAGGGGCAGAGCGAAACCCCCGGCGGCGCCAAGTGGTTCAGCCTCGACGAGGTGCTGCGCCTGCGGGCGCATTTCGGTTCGGTCGGCTCCAAGGCCAAGGAATACCTGCCCTATCGCCCCGCCGGGCTGCCGGCCAAGATGGTGGCGGTGGCCAATTTCAAGGGCGGGGTTGGCAAGACCTCGATGGCGGCGCATCTGGCCATGTCGGCGGCGCTTGACGGCTACCGGGTGCTGGTGGTGGACCTGGACAGCCAGGGCTCGATGACCTCGATTTTCGGCGGCCGGGTCGCGGATGAATGGCAGACGGTGTTTCCGCTGCTGGCGCGCCATTATGCCAGCCACATGCAGCACGAAAACCAGCGCCGGGTTGACCGGGGCGAGGCGCCGGTGCCGCTGGAGGACACGCTGAGCGAGGCGCTCGGGATACGCGCGCCGGATCTGGTGCAAAAGACCCACTGGCCGAATATCGACCTGCTGGGGGCGCAGCTCAACCTCTATTGGGCCGAGTTCCAGGTGCCGGTCTGGCGCATGCAGGGGCGCGGCTGGAAGCTGTGGGATGCGCTCGGCGACATCTTTGCCGCCGACGGGGTGCTGGACAGCTATGACCTGATCCTTCTCGATACCCCGCCGGCGCTTGGCTACCTGACCATCAACGGGCTGGCGGCGGCGGATATCCTGCTGGTGCCGCTGGGGGCGTCGTTTCTGGAATTCGATTCCACCGGGCGGTTTTTTGACATGCTGCACACCACCTTCCAGTCAATCGAGGAAAGCGAGAACATGGCCGCCCGCGCCCTTGGCCGCGACATGACCGCGTTTGAATGGGATGCGGTGCGGGCGGTGCTCACGCGCTATGACGCCAGCCAGCAGGCCGAGCTTGCAGCGCTGATCCAGGCCTGTCTGGGCGAGACCTTGAGCCCGCATCGGCAAGATTTCACCGCGCTGATCGGTCAGGCGGGCGAGCAGGTGCAAGGCATCTACGAGGCCGATTACCGTGATTTCAACCGCGAGACCTATGTTCGCGGGCGCGAGACCTTCGACGCCACCTATGCCATGCTCAAGGAGCTGCTGATCGGGGCGTGGCGGCGCGATGAACTGGCCCGCGCCGAGGCCGCGCAATGAGCCCGCGCCCCGACATCGGCGCCCCCAAATGTTTCGCGCGCGAAACATTTTGCCGTTGGAACCCCTTCCGGGGCGTACGCCGGGCAAAGGCAATCTTAACCCCGAACCGACAGCCTGCCCCGGCCGTTTCCCGCCAGAAAGGAGCCTGCCATGGCCAAGCGTAAGCGACTGCCTGACATTGATGCCAAAGCCCTCCAGGCGCCAGAGCGGGCGCCGGAAACCAAGTCGATCTTTCCCAGTTTTCCCGACGGGGTTGCCCCCCGCCGCAAGGCGCCGATTGCCGACATGGCCGGGGCAGCTTCGGCCACGGCGGCGCTGGAAGAGGTGGCCGACGAGCTGCGGGCGGCGCGGGAGGGTGGGCGGCTGCTCCAGGCCCTGCCGCTGGAGCAGATCGACCCGGATTACCTGGTGCGTGACCGGGTGGTAGAGGACGATGAGGCCATGTCGGCGCTGATCGAGAGCTTGCGGGCGCGTGGCCAGCAAACCCCGATCGAGGTGGTGCCCCTGAAAAACGGCCGCTTTGGCCTGATCTCGGGCAGCCGCCGGTTGCGGGCGCTCAAGGCGCTGCGCAAGGAAACCGGCGATGCAAGATTCGGCACCGTTCTGGCGATCGAGCGGCGCCTGGAAGGGGCGGCCCAGGCCTATCAGGCCATGGTCGAGGAGAACGAGATTCGCGCCGATCTGTGCTTTTACGAACGCGCCCGCATTGTCGCCCGCGCGGTGGAACAGCATGTCTATCCCACCCCGAAAGCGGCGCTTCAGGGTCTGTTCCGGGCGGTGCCGCGGGCCCGGCGCTCCAAGATCGGCTCGTTCCTGCCCATCGTTGCGGCGCTTGACGGGGTGCTGCGCCATCCGGCGGCGATGGGCGAGCGCCTGGGGCTGCGCCTGTCCAAGGCGCTGCGGGCGGATCCCACCCTGGCCGCCCGGCTGCGCACGGCTTTGCATGCCGCTTCGCCCAAGGATGGCGCCGCCGAAATGGCGGTGATTGCAGAGGTGCTTTCAGAGGCCGGTAAAAAACCTGAAAAACAGTCTCTAACCCAGCCATCAGAGACTGATTCAGCCCTGAAGATCGCGCCTGGAATCGAGCTGATAGATGGTGGCGCCAAGGGGGTGACCCTGCGCGGGGAAAAGGTCGATGCAGATTTCCGCGCCCGCCTGATTGCATGGCTTGAATCGCAGCAATAGAGCCTTTCAGAGCCGGCCAAGCAGCACCGCCAGCCACAGGGCGAAGGTGGCGCTGTGGGTCTGTCGATAGAGGCCAAGACTGCGAAAGGCGGAAAGGAGACGGGGCAGAGGCATGGCGCGCATGGCGGCAAAGGTTTCGAGAAGGGCGCGATTGGCCGGGCTCAGCCGGGCGGCGCTGCGTGACAGGGCAGCGATATTGCTGTCGGTCCAGCGGCGCATATCCCCGGCCAGCAGCCGGCGCAGCCGGTGCAGCCGTGCCCCGATGCCATCATTGGCCCCGATCAGGTTTCCCGCATGTTGGCGATAGAGCAGGCCCGGCCTGTCGTCATGCACGATCTTTCCGCCGGCGCCGGTCACCAGCAGGTATATCCACCAGTCATGGATCACCACCGTATCAACCTCTCTTGCCGCGGCGCAGACCAGCCGGGCGGCGGCGGGGTTGAGCAGGATGGTATTGCCCGAGGCGATATTCTGCACCAGCGCATTGCGAAAACCGGGCGGGCGCGGGCGTGGCGCAGACAGGCGCCGGTTGCGCAGATCGGCATCGCAGATCCAGGTTCGGCTGCAATAGAGCATGGGCTGGTCGGGGCTGCCAGCCTTGCCAAGGGTGGCGAGGGCACGGGCCAGCTTCTCGGGCAGCCAGACATCGTCCTGGTCGGCAAAGGCCAGCCAGCTGTCGGCGGGGGCATGGTCGGGCATGGCGCGGATCAGGGCCATGAAGTTGTCGGCGGCCCCGCGCCCGGTTCCGGTCAGCAGCCGGGCATCATGCCCTTCGGCGGCAAAGGCGCGCAGGATCTCCCGGCTGTTATCGCGCGAGCCGTCGTCGCGGGCCAGCAGGCGCCAGTTCCGGTGGGTCTGGGCGGCAATGCTGGCAAGTTGATCGGGCAGAGTGGCGGCACCGTCATGCACGGCCATCAGGATCGTGACCAGGGGCGTTGAATC
>CAZPDV010000020.1:0-2273 GCA_964585355.1 uncultured Aliiroseovarius sp. | reverse complement strand
CCCCAGGGTCGCCAGGCCAAGCGAAAGCAGGAAAACATAGCCTGGCGACACATAGGCGCCGTCATAGGTGGCATAGAGGCCCTTGCGGGTCTGACCGATGATGTGGACCAGGGGGTTCCACCACAGATAATCGCGCCAGGGCGGCGGTACGGTATCGAACAGGAAGAAGATCCCGGAAATGATCAGGATCGGGCGGTTGAGAATGGCCCAGATCCGTTCCCATGCCGGAAAGCTGGACAGAAGATAGCAGTTCAGCGTGCCAAGGCCGGCGGCAAAGGCCAGTGTCATCAGCACCGCCAGCGCCAGGGCAGGGGGGTCGAGGATCACGTCAACCTGATAGAAGAACAGGATCGCGGCGATGACCAGGGCGCTGACCATGAATTGGGTCATGGCATTGAGCAACAGCCGGGCCAGCAGGGCATCCACGAAGGAAACCCCCGGATAAAGCAGCAGCTGGTGCGAGAAGCGCACGGCCTGGGCCATTTTCTGGCTGACATCGGTATAGGCCAGAAAGGGCAGAAGCCCCGAAGCATAGAACAGCGAAAAATTGGTGCCGAGCGGCGGGGTGCGCAGCGCCAGCGAGAACACGAAGGTCAGCAGCATGATGCCGCCGATCGGTTCCAGAATGGCCCACAGATAGCCCATCGCCGAACGCCCATAGGTGGTGGACATCTCCCGCAGCATCAGGGCGGCGACATTGCGCAGCAGGCTGGGCTTGCGGGCGGTCTGCCCCCTTGGGGGGCGGCCGGGCCGGGCCGGGGAGGAAGGGGGCAGGGGGGCTGCGGATTGTGTCATGCGGGGTTCTGGCGTATCACTTGGGGCAGGATGTGCCGGGGCGGGATGCGCTGGCGCAGAAGGCCCTGACCCAGACATCATAAACCAGAGGATGTATTTTGAAAGACGCAACTGGCCCTTCAGCGGGTAAAAAGGGTGCCTCCCCCCGGCGGGCTGCGGCCAGGCGGCGCAAGGCGGTGCGGCCCCCGGTCGGCCCCGCCCGCAAGCGTCGGCGTCACTACCTGCTGGGGCTGTTCTTTTTCCTGTGGGTTCTGGCCCCGCTTGGGGCGGCCGCCTATTACCTTTTTGCCGTGGCCGAGGACCAGTATGCCAGCACGGTCGGCTTCACCGTGCGCAAGGAGGAGATCGGCCAGGCGCTGGAACTGCTTGGCGGCATCACGGCGATTTCCGGTTCGAGCCGGGCCGATGCCGATATCCTCTATGAATTCATCCAGAGCCAGGAACTGGTGCGCAAGGCCGATGAGGCGCTTGACCTGGCCGCGATCTATCAGCGGCCGCAGGACCCGGTTTTCGGGCTGGGTCAGGATACCCGGATCGAGGCGCTCACCCGGTACTGGAAGCGGATGGTCAAGATCTTTTACGACAATGCCAGCGGCCTGATCGAGGTGCGGGTGCAGGCCTTCGACCCGGAGAGCGCGCAGAAGCTGGCCCGGCTGATCTTTGACGAAAGCAGCCGCATGATCAATGCCCTGTCGGCGGATTCCCGCGCCGATGCCACCCGCTATGCCCGCGAGGAGCTGGAACTGGCCAAGCGGCGGCTCAAGCAGGCGCGCCAGGCCATGGTCGCCTTTCAGAACCGCACCCGGATCGTTGACCCGAGCGCCGATATCGAGGGGCGGATGGGCCTGTTGAACACGCTTCTGGCGCAACTGGCCGAGGTCAGGATCGAGCGCGAGCAACTGCTGTTGCAGGACAGTCGCAACCCCGATGACCCCCGGCTCAAGCGGCTGGAAAACAAGCGCGAGGCGATTCAGCGGCTGATCGACGAAGAGCGCAGCCAGTTCACCGCCAACAGCGACAACGAAGAGGCCTATGCCGAGCTGCTCAGCCAGTACGAGGCGCTCAAGGTCGATCTGGAATTCGGTCAGCAGGCCTATGTTTCCGCCCAGGCCGCCTATGACCTGGCGGTGGCCGAAGCACAGCGCAAGTCGCGCTACCTGGCCGCCTATATTGCCCCGACCCTGGCCCAGTCGCCGGAATATCCCCGCCGCTGGGTGCTGCTTCTGACCCTGGGGGCATTCCTGCTGATCAGCTGGAGCCTGATTGCCATGATCTATTATTCGATCCGGGACCGGCGCTAGCGTGCTGAAATGAAATACGCATCATTCAACGGTCCGCAGAACAGAGGGCAGCGCCTGCCTGGGCGGGCGCGACCCGAGGGCGGTGCCGGGCGCGGGGCGGTTGATGAAGCCAGGCCATTACGACCGGACGCGCCCTTGCAAAAGCGCCTGCCGGGGGGCAGGCAGGCGCTGCCCGGC
>CAZPDV010000019.1:0-13597 GCA_964585355.1 uncultured Aliiroseovarius sp. | reverse complement strand
CAGAGGGAGGATGACATGAACGATCAACTTGAGTATTTGAAGCGCCGTGCCGGCGCCGGACGGATTTCACGCCGCGAATTCATGGGCCGCACCGCTGCCATGGGCATTTCCGCTGCTGCTGCCAGCACCATGTTTGCCAGCGCCGTGCAGGCCGCCGGCCCCACCAAGGGCGGCACGCTGAAGGCAGGCCTGTCCGGCGGCGCCAGTTCGGACACGCTGGACCCGGCGCTGGTGGCCTCGGAGGCAACCCACGGCATCCTGCGCTGCTGGTCCGACCATCTGGTCAATGTCTCGGCCACCGGCGAAGTCGTGCCGCGCCTGGCCGAAGAGATCAGCTCGAGCCCGGATGCCCAGATCTGGAACTTCAAGATCCGCAAGGGGGTCGAGTTCCACAATGGCAAGACCATGACGCCGGAAGACGTGGTAGCGACGATCGAGCGCCACAGCGACGAGAAATCCACCTCCGGCGCGCTGGGCATCGTCAAGGGCATCAAGACGATGGCGATTGACGGCGATACCGTGTCGATCACGCTGGAGACACCCAATGCCGACTTCCCCTATCTGATGGCGGATTATCACCTTGCGATTCAGCCCAATGGCGGCAAGGACGACCCGAATGCCGGCATCGGCACCGGGGCCTATATGGTCGAGAGCAACGAGCCCGGCGTGCGCACCACCTTCAAGAAAAATCCGAACGATTGGGACGCGGATCGTGGCTATGCGGACGCGGTCGAAGTGCTGGTGATCAACGACGCAACTGCCCGGACCTCGGCCCTGCAATCGGGCCAGGTGCACATGATCAACCGGGTCGATCCCAAGGTTGCCGGCCTGCTCGACCGGGCGCCCGGCCTTGCGGTCAAGAACGTCTCGGGCCGCGGTCACTATGTGTTCATCATGCGCATCGAGATGGACCCGTTCCAGAACAACGACCTGCGCATGGCGCTCAAGCTGGCGATCAACCGGCAGGAGATGGTGGACAAGATCCTGCGCGGCTATGGCTCGGTCGGGAACGACTTTCCGATCAACGCCGCCTATCCGCTGTTTGACGACACCATTCCGCAGCGTGAATACGACCCGGAAAAGGCCGCCGAATATTACAAGAAATCCGGCCATGACGGCAGCCCGATCATCCTGCGCACCGCTGACGCGGCCTTCCCCGGCGCGGTGGAAGCCGCCCAGCTCTTCCAGGAAAGCGCCAAGGCGGCCGGCATCCCGCTCGAGATCAAGCGCGAGCCCGACGACGGCTATTGGTCGGAAGTGTGGAACAAGCAACCGTTCTGTGCCTCGTATTGGGGCGGGCGTCCGACTCAGGACCAGATGTATTCGACCGCCTACCTCTCCACCGCGGAATGGAATGACACCCAGTGGAAGCGGCCGGAATTCGATGCCATGCTGATCGAGGCAAAGGCCGAGCTTGACCCGGTCAAGCGCAAGGAGCTTTACAGCAAGATGGCGCGGATGCTGCGCGATGAGAGCGGCCTGATCCTGCCGATGTTCAATGATTTCGTGGACGCGATCAGCGACAAGGTCATGGGCTATGAGGATGACCCGAACGGCGAATTGATGGACCATTTCGCCATGCAGCGTTGCTGGCTGGCCTCCTAAGGGACGGTCATGCATCCCGTACTCAAACTGGTTGCCCAGCGTATTGCGCTGGGCATCCTGCTGCTTCTTGCCGCCTCGGTGCTGATCTTTGTCGGCACCCAGATCCTGCCCGGCGACGTGGCGCAGTCCATTCTTGGCCAGTCCGCGACCGAGCAATCGCTGGCCAATCTGCGCGAGCAGCTGGGGCTGAACCAGCCGCCGGTGACGCGCTATTTCAACTGGCTGTTCGCAGCCCTCCACGGCGATCTGGGAACCGCCCTGACCAATGGCGCCGATATTGCCACAAGCCTTGGGAAACGCTTGAAAAACACGCTTTTCCTTGCCACCTGCGCGGCGCTCATCTCGGTGCCGCTGGCGATCACGCTGGGTCTTGTCTCGGTGCGCTACAAGGACCGCTGGCCGGACAAGCTGATCTCGGCAATCACCCTGACCACCATTTCCATCCCCGAATTTCTGCTGGGCTATGTGCTGGCCTATTTCCTGTCGGTCAAATGGGGCGGGGCCATTTCCGAATGGCTGGGCTGGGCGCCCTCCTCGGTGGCGATGATCAACAGCTCGATGAGCCTGGGGCAAAAGCTCCAGACCGTGGCCCTGCCGGTGGCGGTGCTGACCATGGTGGTGCTGGCGCACATGATGCGCATGACCCGCGCCGCCATTCTGAACGTGATGCAGTCGGCCTATATCGAAACCGCCGAGCTCAAGGGCCTGTCCGGGTTTGACGTGATCCGCAAGCACGCCTTTCCCAATGCCATCGCGCCCATTGTCAATGTGGTGATGATCAACCTGGCCTATCTGGTGGTCGGTGTGGTGGTGGTCGAGGTGGTGTTCGTCTATCCCGGCATGGGGCAGTACCTGGTCGATCATGTCTCCAAGCGCGACGTGCCGGTGGTGCAGGCCTGTGGCCTGGTGTTTGCGGCGGTCTATATCCTGCTGAACATGGTGGCCGACATCGTGTCGATCGTTGCCAATCCACGCCTGAGGCACCCGAAATGATGCGTATTCCTCCCTCGGCGGCGATCGGCCTGTTCTTTACCGGGCTTTACTTTTTCATCGCCATTTTCGCGCCCTTCATCGCCCCCTATGGCATGACCGAGATCGTCGGCGACGTGTGGGAGCCGGCCTCGGGCGCGCACTGGCTGGGGACCGATTCCATCGGCCGCGACCTGTTGACCCGGATGATCTATGGCGGGCGCACCACGATCTTCATCGCCACCGCTGCCACCATCATCAGCTTCTCGACCGGTGCCGTTCTGGGCTTTACCGCGGCGGTGCTGGGCGGCTGGGCGGATCAGCTGCTCAGCCGGCTGGTCGATCTGATCATGTCGATCCCGACCCTGATCTTTGCCCTGGTGGTGCTGTCGGTGATGCCCACCACCATCGTGACCCTGCTTCTGGTCATGGGTTTTCTTGACTCGACCCGGGTTTTCCGGCTCAGCCGGGCGGTGGCGGTCGATATCAACGTGATGGATTATGTCGAGGCCGCCAAGCTGCGCGGCGAGGGCCGGCGCTGGGTCATCTTTCGCGAGATCCTGCCCAACGCGCTGTCGCCGCTGGTGGCGGAAATGGGCATGCGCTTCATCTTCATGGTGCTGTTCGTCTCGACCCTCAGCTTTCTGGGCCTTGGCGTGCAACCGCCCGAGGCCGACTGGGGCGGAATCGTCAAGGAAAACAAGGACGGGATCATCTATGGCATCCCCGCGGCCCTGGTGCCGGCAGTGGCAATCGCCACGCTGGCCATTTCCGTCAATCTGGTGGCGGACTGGGTGCTCAACCGCACCACCAGCCTGAAAGGAGGCCGGGGATGAGCCAGCCGCTGCTGAAGGTACGCAACCTGAAAATCGGCGCGACAATCTATCCGCCCGGCGAAAAGCCGCATGATATCGAGATCGTGCATGGCGTTGATTTTGAACTGGAAAAAGGCAAGGTCCTGGGGTTGATCGGGGAATCCGGCGCCGGCAAATCGACCATCGGCCTGGCCACCATGGCCTATGGGCGCGGTGGCGTGAAGATCACTGGCGGCGAAGTCTGGGTAAATGGGCGCGATATCCTGAAAAGCCCGGTGAGCGAACTGCGCAAGCTGCGCGGCGGCGAGGTCACCTATGTCTCGCAATCCGCCGCGGCGTCGTTCAACCCGGCAAAACGGATCATGGATCAGGTGGTCGAGGCCGCCGTGCGCCATGGCAAGTTCTCGCGCCGCGAAGCCGAGGCGCGGGCGGTCGAGCTGTTCGAAAAACTGGGCCTGCCGGACCCGGAACATATCGGTTCGCGCTATCCGCATCAGGTCTCGGGCGGCCAGCTGCAACGCTGCATGACCGCGCTGGCGCTTTGCCCCGAACCCGAGCTTGTGGTGTTTGACGAACCCACCACGGCGCTGGACGTGACCACCCAGATCGACGTGCTGATGGCGATCAAGGAAGCGATCCGCATGACCGGCGTGGCCGCGCTTTATATCACCCATGACCTGGCGGTGGTGGCACAGGTGTCGGACGACATCATGGTGCTGAAAATGGGCAAAACGGTTGAATACGGGCAGGTTGACCAGATCATCAACCACCCGCGCGAGGCATATACCAGGGCGCTGGTTTCGGTCCGCTCGATCGAGCATCAGGAAAAGCAACCGACCCCCGAGCCGGTGCTTGAGGTGGAAAATGTCACCGCCCGCTACAAGGGGACCGATTTTGACGTTCTGCAGGATGTGAGCGTTCAGCTTCACCCCGGTCAAACCCTTGCAATCGTGGGCGAATCCGGCTCTGGCAAGTCAACGCTGGCGCGCGTGATTACCGGGCTTCTGCCGCCCCGCGCCGGACAGATCACCTTTGACGGACGCACGCTTTCGCCCGACCTGCCAACCCGTTCGCGCGAGGATCTGCGCGAGCTTCAGATGATCTATCAGATGGCCGACACCGCCATGAACCCGCGTCAGACCGTGGGCACCATCATCGGCCGGCCGCTGGAATTCTATTTCGGATTGCGCGGCGCGGAAAAGAGGGCGCGGATCAAGGAGCTTCTGGACGAAATCGAGATGGGCGAAGGCTTTATCGACCGCTATCCGGCCGAGCTTTCCGGCGGCCAGAAACAGCGCGTCTGCATTGCCCGCGCGCTGGCCGCCAAGCCCAGGCTGATCATCTGCGACGAGGTGACCTCGGCGCTGGACCCGCTGGTGGCGGACGGTATCCTGAAGCTGCTTTTGAACCTGCAAAAGCGCGAAGACGTGGCCTATCTGTTCATCACCCACGACCTGGCCACGGTCAAGGCAATCGCCGATTCGATCGCAGTGATGTATCAGGGCCGCGTGGTGCGCTATGGGCCGAAATCCCAGGTCCTGACCCCGCCGTTCGACGATTATACCGACTTGCTGCTCAGCTCGGTGCCCGAGATGAAGATCGGCTGGCTGGAAGAGGTCATTGCCCATCGCAAGATGGAAAGTGCGGGGAACTAGGGTCGGGCGCGAACCGGGTCACAGCCGATCCGGGGCATGACCTTGAATGATGCAAAATCTTGATTTGGGGGGCCAAGAGGCATGGACAACCGGCTGATGCTGATCATTCTTGACGGCGTGCCGTGGCGGGACTGGCGGCGGCTGTTTGGCAATCTGGAAGGCTGGGTGGCCGCGGGCGAGGCCCAGCGCTGGCGCATGCGCAGCGTGCTGCCGTCGATCTCGGCGGCGTGCTATGCCTCGATCCATACCGGCGTGGCGCCGCAAGTGCATGGCTGCACCGGCAATGGCAACGTGTTCCGCCTGCGCCAGCCTGACATTTTCGGCCAGGTGCGCCGGGCGGGCGGGGTGACCGGCGCGGTGGCGCACAGTTTCTGGAGCGAATTCTTCAACCGCGCGCCGTTCGATCTGACCCGCGATATCGAGTATGACGAGCCCGACAGCGCCACGATCAACCACGGTCGTTTTCATACCATGACCGGATACAATGCCGAAAATCAGATGACGCCCTCGGATGTTGACCTGTTCGCCACCCTGACCATGCTGGCCACGCGGTTTTCGCTTGATTACGGTCTTCTGCATACCTGCACGCTGGACAGTATGGGGCACCGTTTCGGCCATGATTGCACCGCGTTTGAACATGCCTGCTCGGTGATGGAAGAGATGCTGGCGCCGTTCATCATCCGTTGGCGCCAGATGGGTTACGAGGTGATTGTCACCGCCGATCATGGCCAGACCGCGCGCGGGCATCATGGCGGGCATGAGCCCGAGCAGCAGGATTTTGCGCTTTACTATTTCGGCCCGGCCAAGGGGCCGGCGCCCGACACCCTGCTGGACCAGCTTGCCCTGGCACCAACCATCCTGAGCCGCCTGGGCGCGCCGATCCCCAACAGCATGACAGCGCCGGTTTTCCTGACCTAGGGTCAGGATCCATTCATCCGGCGCAGAATAAACCAGAGGACAGGCGGCCGCCCAAGCGAAGCACATGTGATCTGGCGCGAATTGCTTTAGCGGTGCGCGAGCAGCGCCGCTTCGTGCTTTTTCACCACCGGGCGGGCAACCTGAAAATTGCTGTCGCTGACCTTGCCGGCAAGCGCCGGGAACAGCTCGTAAATCTCGGCGCGCTGGTCATCATCCATGCCGGCCATCACGAAATCGCCGGGCTGAAAGCTCTCGCTCCAGCAATCGTCGGCATAGATCACTTCGTGGCGGTCAAACATCAGGTGGACATAGCCGACCTGGCTGACCGGCGCGCGGCTGATGCCCGGACGGCCGATCAGGTGCTTGGCCGCGGCCAGGACTTCGGGCTCGCCAAACAGGGACCATGTGCTGCTGTCGGTCATCAGCATGCGGTGGTTCGGGCTGACCATCATGTCGCGCGACGGCATCCCCTCGCCCAGCGCGCCGGCCCTGATCAGAACCGGCGCCAGATGCGGCGCGCGGTTCAGCCAGCGGCGATCGACCTGGCGCGCCCCAATCCAGCGGATCGGCTGATAGCCATGGTCGCGGGTCACCACCTTGTCGCCTTCGCGCAGCGCCTGCACCGGTCGCGCACCCCGGTCGGTCAGAACCAGCGTATCCGGGGTAAAACAGGGCACGATCTCTTCGATCCCGGTAAAGCTGAGCGAGCCGGTGACATTGCCATCGGCATCGAGGAAGTCGATGCTGCCATTCTCGGAATTGGCCGGGTCATGGGTGACATGATACGGCCCGGCGCCGGACATGTCGATCACGTCCCAGTCGTCGCCGGTTTCGCCGCCATGAATTTCGTCGCCGATGCCGACATTGACGAAGGTATCGCGGTCGGCATCGCCGAACATGACATCGGCCTGGCTGCCGCCATCGAGCGTGTCGTTCCCGGCATCGCCATGCAGCTCGTCCGCCCCCTCGGCGCCGTGGAGCGTATCATCGCCGCTGCCACCCTTAAGCAGATCGGCGCCCTCGCCGCCATCAAGCGTGTCGTTCCCGGCCCCGCCCGACAGGGTATCGTTGCCATCCTGGCCGTGCAGGATATCATTGCCTTCGCCGCCTTTCAGGAGGTCATCGCCCACCCAGCCCTCGACAAAATCATCGCCGGCGCCGGCATCTACCTCGTCATCACCGAGGCCGGCATTGATGGTGTCATTGCCGTCGCCCGCCTCGACAATATCGTCATCGCCGCTTTCGCCCGGCAGGCTGGCATCGCCGCCGTCGATATGGTCGCCATCCGCGTCTTCGTAGCCGAAACTGATAGTATCGTCGCCAGCCGTGCCGGAAACGATCCCGTCCGGCACAGGCGCCGGCGGGATACCCAGCGCCTCGAGCGCGGCGGGGCTGTTCACCTGCGCGGGAGCGACGCCGATCAGGGTGATGCTTTCCCCGTCCGGGAAGCTGAGCACCGCATTGCCGTTGCCATCATCCGAAACGGTCACGTCGGCGGTGTTGACCGGGGTCGAGCCGTAGTCGCTGGTAAGCCCCGACACATCAAGCCGATCATGCCCGGTAAAGGTGCCGTCGCCGTTGTCGGTGGGGGCGGCAAAGCCTTCAACCCGGTCGGCACCGGAAAAGTCGGCCAGCACCAGCGTATCGGTGCCAGAGCCAAGCACGATATGTTCGATACCGTTGTAATCGGCGGTATAGGTGCCGTCGGTAAAGGTGCCCTGGCCTGGATTTGCGTCGGTCAGGTCAATGGTCAGGTCATCGGTGACGCCGGACATGTCCAGCACGTCGCCATAGGTCTCGGCCTGATCCTCACCCGAAATGGAATCGTTGCCGAAGCCGTTTTCGATGATGAAGGTGTCGTCGTTATAGCCGCCCCAGAGGTAATCGTCGCCCTCGCCCGCGCCACCGGAATAGATGGTGTCGTTGCCGTAGGAGCCGCGCAGAAAGTCGTCGCCGGTGCCGCCATGCAGGGTGTCGTTGCCATAATCGCCGTTCACCCAGTCGTCGCCGGCACCACCATAGAAGGTGTCGTTGCCGGTACCCATTTCCGAATGGTCGGCCCCGTCGCCGCCATGGATGATGTCGTTGCCCTCATCGCCATTGATGGTGTCGTCGCCGGCATCGCCGAAAAGTTCGTCATCCCCGAAACCGCCGGAAATGAAATCATTGCCGTCGCCGCCATGGGCCTCGTCATCGCCCAGGGTGGCATAGATGGTGTCGTCGCCGGCGCCGGCCATGATGATATCGTCGCCAGTGGTCACCATGTCGCCATCCGGGTCGCCGGTATAGTTGATGTCGATCAGGTCATCGCCGGCAGTCCCGGACACGATCCCGTCCGAGGTGGGGGCCGTGGCCGCGGAAAACGACAGGTTGCTGACACCGATCATGCCGGTATTGGCCGCGCTTTCGCCGTTGTCGAAAATGATGCTGAGGCTGACGATCGGCCCGGCGATGCTGACGCTCACGCTGTCATCGGCACCCGAGGTCTCAACCCCGCCACTGGCATTGCCATCGGCATCCACGGTGCCGCCGGAAACGCTGTGCAGCCCGTCCAGATCGGAAAAGCTGACAGGCACCTCCTCGCCGGCCGCGTTCAGGGCAACGATCGTTACCCGGTCATCCCAGGCGCTGCCCTGGTCCACGTCGAAAAGCTCGAATGACAGGTTGCTGACCGGCGCATCGAAATTCATCGTGGTGGTAACCGGCTCGGTCAGCCCGCTGACCCAGAGCACCTCTTCTGCCGGATAGCCCCCGGAAACGACATTGCCGGTCTGGCCCGCGCCGTTGGTATCGGTCGCAACCGAAACGCCGATCGCCTCTGCCCCCGAGCCGACAGTATAATCCCCGTTGGCACCGGCCCCGGACCAATCAAAAACATAATTTGTCATATCGCGTTTCCCCGCTTTGGCCGGCAGGCCAAAGGCACACTACACCCACCACCCAGATGAGCATAGTGCAGCATATCCTAAATTGGCGTTTGGATAACCCTTCAAATTGGAAACAAATTGATTACGTTTCGCCGGCTTTCAGGGTGGCGAGCCAGGCGCGAAAGGCCACCAGTGGCGGATAATCCGCGCCGGCATGGGGCCAGACCAGGTAATAGGCGCCAATCCGCGCCGGGCGGGCGGCATCCGGCGTCCGCAGCCGGCCGGCCTCAAGGTCGGCCTGCACCAGCCATTGCGGCAACAGCGCCGCCCCCAGACCGGCCAGCGCGGCCTGCTGCATCGTGGCAAACTGGTCAAACACCATGCCGGCGGGGGCCTCCCCGGTGCCTCCATGCGCGGCAAGCCATTGCGACCAGGCGCGGCGGCGGCTCTCCAGGTGCAGAAGCGGCAGGCGCGCCATGTCGGCGGCCGTCATCCGCCGCCCCTCGGGGGCCAGGCCCGGCGCCAGAACCGGCAGAAGCTCCTCCTCCATCAGCTTGAGCGCCGCCGCGCCGGGCCAGTTGTCGCGCCCGAAATGAATGGCGGCATGCAGCGGCTCGACCGCGAAATCGAACGGCCTTGTGCGGGTGGTCAGGTTCAGCGTCACGCCGGGATGGGCGGCCAGAAACCCCGGCAGGCGCGGCGCCAGCCAATGGGTGCCGAATGCCGGCAGGATGGCAAGCTCCAGCGTGCCGCCGGCGGGGTTGGTGGTGGCGCGGATCGTGGCCGAAGTAATGCGCCCGATCGCCTCGCGGATCTCCTCGGCATAGGCCTGTCCGGCCGGGGTCGGCACCAGCCGCTTGTTTTGCCGGGTGAAAAGCGGCACTGCCAGCAGCCCCTCGAGCTTTTGCACCTGGCGGCTGACCGCGCCCTGGGTCAGGGCCAGTTCCTGCGCCGCGCGGGTGACCGAGCCCAGCCGCGCCACCGCCTCGAACGCGGTGAGCCATGGGAGCGGGGGCTGAAATCTTCGTTGGCGCATGATATTCCGTTTTGACATGATCAACCGCCAAAATATCACTTTTCATGGCTCTGAAACAGGGGATATGGATGAATTGCCCGAAAATGGTTTTCTGAAAGGAATGAAAATGCCCCTCAAGCCCAAAGACGCCCCCGACCTTGGCCGGTTCGATTGGGAAGATCCGCTGCGGCTGGAAGAGCAGCTTTCCGAGGAAGAGCGGATGTTGCGCGACGGGGCGCATGCCTTTGCCCAGGACAAGCTCGCACCACGGATCATCGAGGCCTATGCCAACGAGGTCGAGGCGCCGGAACTGTTTCGCGAGATGGGCGCGGCCGGCCTTTTGGGGGTGACGGTGAGCGAGGCATATGGCGGGCTTGGCGCCTCTTATGTCAGCTATGGCCTGATCGCCCGCGAGATCGAGCGGATCGACAGCGGTTATCGCTCGATGATGAGCGTGCAGAGCTCTCTGGTGATCTATCCCATATATGCCTATGGCTCCGAGGCGCAGCGGCAGAAATACCTGCCCGGCCTGATTTCGGGCGAGCTGATCGGCTGTTTCGGCCTGACCGAACCCGATGCGGGCTCGGACCCCGGCAGCATGAAGACCCGGGCCGAAAAGACCGCCGGCGGCTATCGGCTGACCGGCAGCAAGATGTGGATTTCCAACAGCCCCTTTGCCGATGTCCTTGTGGTCTGGGCCAGGTCCGAGGCGCATGGCGGCAAGATCCGCGGCTTTGTGCTGGAGCGCGGGATGAAGGGGCTGTCGGCGCCCAGGATCAAGGGCAAGATGAGCCTGCGGGCCTCGACCACTGGCGAGATCGTCATGGATGGGGTCGAGGTCGGCGAAGAGGCGCTCTTGCCGGGGGTCGAGGGGCTCAAGGGGCCGTTCGGCTGTCTCAACCGGGCGCGCTATGGCATTGCCTGGGGCGTGATGGGCGCGGCCGAGTTCTGCTGGCATGCCGCGCGGCAATACGGGCTTGACCGCAAGCAGTTCGGCAAGCCGCTGGCCGGCACCCAGCTGTATCAGAAAAAGCTGGCCGACATGATGACCGAGATCGCGCTGGGCCTGCAGGGCGCGCTGCGGGTGGGCCGGTTGATGGATCAGGCCAATGCCGCGCCCGAGATGATCAGCATGATCAAGCGCAACAATTGCGGCAAGGCGCTGGATATTGCCCGCATGAGCCGCGACATGCATGGCGGCAACGGCATCAGCGAGGAGTTCCAGGTGATCCGCCACATGATGAACCTCGAGACCGTGAACACCTATGAAGGCACGCATGATGTGCATGCGCTGATCCTGGGCCGGGCGCAGACCGGGCTGCAGGCGTTTTTCTGAACGGCGCTATTGCGCGGCGCGCAGGCGGTCGGCCTCTTTCGGAGACAGTTCCTGCAGGTGGTCGAAAGCGCTGGTAAAGCTGCCGGCGCCCTGGGTGACCGAGCGGATCTCGATGATAAGATCGTGCATTTCCGCAGCCGGCATATGCGCCACCACTTCCTGCCAGCCGTCCCAGCCTTCCCTGGCCTCCAGGCCGAAGATCTGCCCACGGCGGGCGGTGACGATCTTCTGAATTGCCGCGATATGTTCGTCCGGCACCGCGATGCGCAGGGCGTTTATCGGCTCGAGCATGACCGGCCCGGCGGCGGCAAGCGCCTCGCGGGTGGCCTGTGCCGCCGCCTTGCGGAAGGCAAGCTCGGAGCTGTCGACGCTGTGGTGCTTGCCGTCGGTGAGCTCTACCGCCACGTCCACCACCGGGTTGCCCATCGGCCCCCTGGCCAGGGCATCCTGAACACCGGCTTCGACGGCGGAATGGTATTGTTTGGGCACCACGCCGCCATGGATCGATTCGGAAAAGGCAAAGCCCGCGCCGCGCGGCTGCGGGCGCAGTTTGAGCTCGACCTCGCCAAATTCTCCATGTCCGCCGCTTTGCTTGCGGTGACGAAACCTCTGCGTCACCGACTTGCGGATGGTTTCGCGATAGGCCACCTGCGGCGGGGTCGCGGTAACGCCAAGGCCGAAGCGGTTTTTCAGCCTGTCCAGCACCAGCCGAAGCTGGGTATCGCCCTGACCGCGCAGCACATGTTCGCCGGTGGTTTCATCGAACTCGGCGCTGAGCGAGGGGTCTTCCTCGATCAGACTGGCCAGGGCCTCGGGCAGCTTCACGTCATCGCCGCGCTTGTCGGCCTTGATTGCCAGCGCATGGAGCGGGGGCGGGGGCGGCGTGGCCCGGTCCTGGCTGCTGTCCGGGGTCAGCACCGCGCCGGTGGCAACACCCTCAAGCCTGGTCAGCGCCACCACATCGCCCGCGCCCACCTCGTTCACCGGGGTGAGCCGGGCGCCAAAGACCTTGTTCATCCCCGACGGCCGCTGCCCGGCCAGCAGGTCGCCCGCCGCCAACCTGCCCGACAGGAGCCGCGCCATGCTGACCTTGCCGGCGTGACCGGCATGAAGGGTCTTGAAGACCTGAAGCCGGGTGGTGTCGTCCTGGGCCACGCCCAGCCGCTCGGCCGTGACCGCAATATCGGGGGCATCATGACGCAACGCCTTCATCAGCCGCTGGATGCCGTGACCCTCCTTTGCCGAGCCGAAAAACACCGGCACCACAAGGTTTTCCGCCAGATCGCGACCAAGGTTTTCATATACTTCGCTGGTGTCGGGCACCACGTCCTCAAGGAGTTTCTCAAGCAGGCCATCGTCGAAATCCGCCAGGCTTTCCAGAAGCTCGCTGCGGGCGCTTGCCTCGCGGTCGGCGGCGGTTTCGGGCAGCTTGATCAGGCTGGAATGGGCCCCGTCTTGCCAGTGAAACGCGCGCTCGGACACCAGGTCCACATGGCCGGTAACCCTGTCCCCCTCGCGAATCGGGATCTCGC
Source organism: uncultured Aliiroseovarius sp. (assembly GCA_964585355.1). Lineage (GTDB taxonomy): Bacteria > Pseudomonadota > Alphaproteobacteria > Rhodobacterales > Rhodobacteraceae > JAAEUB01. The sequence goes on along the minus strand of CAZPDV010000019.1, from coordinate 885 downwards.
GCAACACCAGCGGATGCCCCGACCCCCCCTGAAAGGCCTGCATCAGGGCGCGCAGCGAAAGGTTGGGCTTGTCGAACTTGTTGATGAAGATCATGTGCGGCACGCCGGCCTGGTCCAGCATTTTCAGCCAGCCGGCAAGGGCGCGTGCCTTGTCCGCTTCCGGCTCGACCACCACCACGGCAATGTCGGCAATCGCAAGCGCGCCGCGGGCATCCTGCATCAGTTCGACCGAGCCGGGGGCATCAAGCAGGGTCCAGCTTTCACCCAGGTAATCGCCCTGCGCCACGTTCATTTCGGTGGACATGCCGCGGCTCCTGGCCTCGGGGTTCTGATCGGCCAGCGACAGGCCATCGCCGTGGCGGGCATGCAGGCCGGCCTCGACCAGCAGCGCCTCGAACAGGGTGGATTTGCCGGATTGATAGGGGCCGCAGATCAGGGCGGTGCGGGGGGAAGAAGGGTGTGAACTGGGCATGGGAGTGGCCTTTCCTGGCGATGACTTGCCAGCGGCCCATTCCCGGAATGTCAACGCGCTCCGGGGGAATCCCACTGGCGTTGTAATGGCCCGATTGTACCGCGAGCGGCGGCGGATTTCAAAGAAAAGGATGTCGCTTCACAGGTGGGCGGACGCCTTATTCAGGCACCAGCATATAGCCCGCCCCGCGCACCGTTTGCAAAAAGCGCGGCTGTTTCGGGTCTGCCTCGATCTTGCGGCGCAGGCGGGTGATCTGCACGTCCACCGCGCGTTCCTGCGCCTGCCCGCCGCCACGGCCCAGCTTTTCGACCAGCTCGGCCCGGCTTACCGGCTCTTTCGGTTTTTGCGCCAGAACGCCCATCAGGATCAGCTCGGTCGCGGTCAGCCGCACCGGCTCATCCCCCGCCCACAGC
>CAZPDV010000018.1:0-13943 GCA_964585355.1 uncultured Aliiroseovarius sp. | reverse complement strand
TGATGGGGATATCGCGCGGCCTGAAATGCATCCCGGTATCCGGCCGCCCCTGCCACAGGATCTCTTCGCCCTTGTCCAGAATATCATCCCAGCCGGGATTTTCCATGCGCAACGCTTTCTCGGTATATCTTGCGCAAAGTATAGGCGGCACCGCGCCATCGCACAACTGCCGGCACATCCGCCCGCCGCCGGGTCAGCTCAGCGCCCCCGGTCGCGCGCGGCAAGGATCGCCTGTTTCACGCCCTGCCCGTCAGCCTGATACCGCAACAGGTACTTGTCCCCCGTATCCGTCACCACCTGCACCGCCGAAAAGATCGTGTTGACCGCCTTGATCCGGGTCAGCGTGATCGCCCGTTCGTTGGGGCCGATCAGGCGCCGGTCGGTCAGGGTCCAGACAAAGCCCAGCTGCTCGCCCGCCGCATAAAGCCCGCGCGCGCCGATTGCCAGCACCGAGCCCACCACCCCGGTCCAGGGATAGGGATTTCCGATCGCCATCAGGACCCCGGACATGACCACCGCGCCCAGCGCCGCAAGCATCACATGCTCGCGAATATAGGTGCCCTTGTCGGCCCGAATATGGGCCAGCACCTGTTCGCCGGTGGCAAGTTCCGGCTCAGACATAGACCCCCTCCGACACCGGCGCCGGGCGCAGGTTGCGCGCCAGAAGCTCCATCGCCGCCATGCGCACCGCCACCCCCATCTCGACCTGTTCCTGAATGACCGAACGGTTGATGTCGTCGGCGATGGTGCCGTCAATCTCGACCCCGCGGTTCATCGGCCCCGGATGCATGACAATGGCATCCTTGCGAGCATGGGCCAGCTTCTCGGCATCCAGCCCCCAGCGGTGGTAATATTCCCGCGCCGAGGGGATGAAACCGCCATCCATGCGCTCGCGCTGCAGGCGCAGCATCATCACCACATCCGCATCCCTGAGCCCCTCGGCCATGTCATGCGTCACCTCGACCCCCAGCGCGCCGATCCGGGCCGGCATCAGGGTCGGCGGCCCGACCAGCCGCACCCGGTTCTCCATCTTGCCCAGCAACAGGATGTTCGAGCGCGCCACCCGGCTATGGGCAATATCGCCGCAAATGGCGATGGTCAGCCGGTGCAGCCGGCCTTTCTCGCGGCGGATGGTCAGCGCATCCAGCAGCGCCTGGGTCGGATGTTCGTGCCGCCCGTCGCCGGCATTGAGCACCGCGCAATTTACCTTTTCCGCCAGCAGGTTGACCGCCCCGCTATGGGGATGGCGCACCACCAGCAGGTCCGGGTGCATGGCGTTGAGCGTCAGCGCCGTGTCGATCAGCGTCTCGCCTTTCTTGATCGAACTGGCCTGCATCGACATGTTCATCACATCCGCGCCCAGCCGCTTGCCGGCAATCTCGAAACTGGCCTGGGTGCGGGTCGAGGCCTCGAAGAACATGTTGATCTGGGTCAGCCCCTTGAGCACGTCCGACCGCTTGTCGGCCGAGCGGTTGAAAGCGACATAACGCTCGGCCAGATCGAGAATGGCGGTGATGTCGCGGGGGCTGAGCGCTTCGATACCCAGAAGGTGGCGGTGCGGGAATGTCATCGGCCTCTCCGTCCTGACTGGCCCGCTTATAGGCGCGGGGGGCAGGCGGGGCAAGGCGGGCCTGCCGCAGCCTGCGGGTTGTGACCCGGGCCCGCGCGCAATAGGCTGCCTTATGGATTCGGCAACCGAAACAGACGCGGCGCTGGCCGCCCTGCAATGGCAGGTGGAAATGGGCGCGACCGAGGCAATCGGCGACACGCCCGTGAACCGCTATGCGCTGTCGGCCCAACCTGCCCGCAAGAAGGCCGCGCTCGCCGCTCCGCCCGCGCCCGCCCCGGCCGCTCCGCCCGCCGTGGATGCCGTGGCCGAGGCCCGCGCCGCCGCGGCCGCCGCGCCGGATCTGGCCGCGCTCGAGGCCGCCCTTGCCGCCTTTGACGGCTGCGAGCTCAAGCGCGGGGCGCGCAACACCGTCTTTGCAGACGGCTCCCCGGCGGCCCGGCTGATGATCATTGGCGAGGCGCCCGGCCGCGACGAAGACCGCGAGGGCCGCCCCTTTGTCGGCCGCGCCGGCCAGCTGCTCGACCGGATGCTGGCGGCCATCGGCCTTGATCGCACCGCACCCGACCCCGATCACGCCGCCTATATCACCAATGTCCTGCCCTGGCGCCCGCCGCAGAACCGCGAGCCCACCCCCGAGGAAATCGCCATGCTGGTGCCTTTCCTGACCCGCCATATCGAGCTGGCAGATCCCGAAATCCTTGTGCTCATGGGCAACACCCCCTGCCAGGCCCTGCTGGGCCGGCGTGGCATCACCCGGATGCGCGGCACCTGGGCCGAAGTACAGGGCCGCCCCGCCATGCCCAGCTTCCACCCGGCCTATCTGCTCAGAAACCCCGCCGCCAAGCGCGAGGCATGGGCCGACCTGCTGGCGGTCGAGGCGCGGCTTCATTCTGGCTGAACGCCCGCCGCACCAGTCCGGCGCCGCCAGACCCGGGCCGGGCAGACCCCCTTTCAGGGCTTGCACAGCCCCGCCCGCCGGTGCAATTCATGGCTATCCCAACCGGAGGCCCCCATGTCCCACATCACCGACAGCCCCAGCCGCGAATTCATCCCGGTCCGCATCGCGGTGCTGACCGTTTCCGACAGCCGCACCCTGACCGAGGACCGCTCTGGCGATACCCTGGTGGGGCGCCTCGAGGCCGCCGGCCATATCCTGGCCGACCGCAAGATCATCCGCGACGAGCGCGACCAGATCGCCGACCAGCTGCGCGCCTGGTCGCTGGACCCGGATATTGACGTGGTGATCTCGACCGGCGGCACCGGTCTGACCGGCCGCGATGTCACGGTCGAGGCTCACCGCGATGTCTATGAAAAGGAGATCGAGGCCTTCGGCACGGTTTTCACCATCGTCAGCATGAAAAAGATCGGCACCAGCGCGGTCCAGAGCCGTGCCACCGGCGGCGTTGCCAACGGCACCTATTTCTTTGCCCTGCCCGGCTCGCCCGGCGCCTGCAAGGACGCCTGGGACGAAATCCTGGTGCATCAGCTGGATTACCGGCATCCGCCCTGCAACTTTGTCGAGATTTTCCCGCGTCTGGACGAACACAAGCGGCGAAAATAGCCCCAAAATCGCGTTTTCCTGTGGACAAGTGGCGAAACCGGCAAAGTTTCGCTTTACTCGCGAATCACTATGGCACTACCATATGCAGTAGTAACCGGCGCACCAGACGCCGGACCTTGTACAGGCACCTAGACCTTGGGGCATGGCCCTCAAGGGCTGAAACCGAAAGGGCGCGCCATGTCGATGACCGAGCAGTTTATCGAAACCGATGATGCACATCCCATTGATGTGGTCGAAACCATCGCCGAATTTCGCGACTGGGATTTCGACCGGGTTGCCGAGGATCAGATCGCCATGGCGGTCGAAGGCCAGTGGCGCACCTATTCCATCACCCTGGCCTGGTCGCCGTTCGACGAGACCCTGCGCATGATCGTCACCTTCGAGATGGAGCCGCCCGAGCACAAGCTGCCCAACATCTACGAGGCCCTGAACCGGATCAACGACCAATGCTGGGCCGGCGCCTTTACCTATTGGAACGACCAGCGGCTGATGGTCTATCGCTATGGGCTGGTGATGGGGGGCGGGCAGTTCGTGGCGCCCGAGCAGATCGAGCGGCTGATCGCCACCGCCGTTGCCTCGTGCGAGAAATTCTACCCGGCGCTGCAACTGGTATCCTGGGGCGAGCGCAACGTGGAGGAAGCCATGCAGGTCGCCATGGCCGAGGCCTATGGGCGCGCCTGAGCATCGGCAAGCGGCAGGCGGCGGATAATTTCGGCAAAGCCGGCCCCGTGCATGTCGCGGTCCGCCCGCGCCCCCTGAACCACCGGGCGCGGCAGGCTGATCTTGATCACCTTGAGGTCGGCAATGTCAAATCGCCTCAGCACCGCCTCCTCGACCTGAAAGGCCCGCGCCACCGCGGCCGTGTCAAGCCCCGCGCGCAGACGCTCGAACCCCGCGTCATCGCCACAGAACAGGTCAATGGTCAGCCAGAACGGCCCGGCATTTTTCGACCGGACCCGGCGGGCGATATCCCCGACAACCGGCATCAGGTTTCCACCACGTCCAGGCGAAAGGCCTGCATCGGATCGGACAGGTCCAGCACGTGGTGGAGGCAGAATTCATGCAGCTCCCCGCGCGCCATTTCCGGCGGCGAGAACGGAAAGGCAAAGGTCGGCATCGGCTCGTCCGGGGTCAGCGGATGGTGCAACAGATACGGGTTCAGCATCCGGGCGATCTCCTGGGCAAGCGGCGCGGTCGCGGCGGTAACGATGGCCAGGATCCCCACCTCCTGCGGCTGGACCTTCCCCGGCTCCAGCGCGCCCAGGGTTGCATCCATGCCGATGCGGCGCAGCTCTATGCAAAAATCCACCTCGCCCAGCCGGGCGCGCACATCCGCGCTGCATGCCGCCACCACGTCATCGCACCATTGCCGCGCCCCGGCCACGTGGCGTGGATCGCGGATCAGGGCAAGGCTTGCCACCTGAAACCCGGCCGGGCGCGCCCCCTCCAGCTTGACCGCATAGCGCGCCGAAGGCAGCCAGCGCGCCCCGGTGACGCGGGTGCGCCGCCCGTCCAGCGCCCGATACCGCGCCGCGCGCACATCCAGCACCCCGCCCGGCTCGTGCAACAGATAGGGGTCGGCGTTTTCATAAAGCATGTGCGCGGCCACGGTCTGTGGCGTGGCGGCAACGCCGCGGGCCATCGGGGTCAGGGTAAAGCCCTCGCGGTCGAATTCCAGCAGCACCACGCCCGAGCCCGGCCGGGTCGTGGCCAGCGCGCCGCATTCGCCCACCTTGGCGCCATGCCACGCCGCCCCGGCATGATCCCCGCGCAGAAGCGGCAGGGCGGCGATGATCGCGGTGTCGGTGGTGCGCCCGGCAATGACGATATCCGCGCCGGTCTCGAGCGCCGCGCCGATCTGCTCGGCCCCGGCCAGCGCCACGATATGCGAACAGGCGCGCAAGCCCGCCCCCGTGATCTCGGGCGCCCCCGGCAGCGGGCGGATCCGCCCGTTTTCAAGGGCGCGCGCCATGGCCTCGCCCTCCTGTTCGCTTTTCAGAACCGCGATCCGCAGATGGGCGCCGGTCTCGGCGGCGATCTCGCGGGTGATGTCCAGCATCCAGTCCACCGCCGCATCCGCGCCGCAGGTGCCGGCGCTTCCGATCACCAGCGGCACCCCCGCCTCGGCCCGCGCCGCCATCAGCTCGCGCCACTCGGTCAGGGTAGAGGCGCGCGAATATTTCGACGTGGCGGTGCCCAGGTAATGCGGCCCGCTATCGGTCGAGCCGCCGTCAATGGCGATCAGGTCCGGGCCTGCCGCCACCCCCGCCGCCAGCGCCGCCCGGTCATATCCCAGGCCCAGCGCCCCCGAGGGAACCAGCACCCGGGTCATCTCAGTCGGTCACCCGCTGCGGTCGCCTGAGCTTGCCGCGCAGGAACAGCGGCGCCACGAACCCCACCACCGCCACCACCCAGAAACCGATCGCGATCCAGGACGAGAACAGATAGGTCCAGTCGCCCGAAGAAAGCACCATCGCCCGGCGCAGCGCATCCTCCATGTGACTGCCCAGCAGGATCCCCAGGATCACCGGCACGGTGGGAATATCCAGCTTGCGCAACACATAGCCCAGCACCCCGAACGCCACCATCATCAGCAGGTCGAAATAGCTGCCGGACAGGGAATAGATGCCGACAAAGCTGATCATCGTCACCCCCGGCAGCAGGATCCATGGCGGCACGCTGAGCAGGTGCACGAACAGCCGCACCAGCGGCACGTTCATGAACAACAGCACGAAATTGGCGATCAGCAGGCTGGCGATCAGCCCCCAGACCACCTCTGGCCGGTCGGTGAACAGGGTCGGCCCCGGCGTGATGTTCAGCGTCATCAGCAGCGCCAGCAGCACTGCCGTGGTGCCCGAGCCCGGCACCCCCAGCGTCAGCATCGGCACCAGCGCGCCGCCGGCCGCGGCATTGTTGCCGGCCTCGGGCGCGGCAATCCCCTTGGCCACCCCGCTGCCAAACCCGCCCTTCGGCCCGGCAATGGCCTTCTCCGACATATAGGCCAGGAACGAGCCCAGCGACGCCCCCGCCCCCGGCAGCACCCCGGCGACAAAGCCGATCAGCGACGACCGCAGCATGGTCCAGCGGCTGTGCCAGATGTCGCGCCAGGGCACCCGCACCCGCTCAAGCCTGACCCCGATCGAGGTGTTCTGACCATGGCTTTCGATAAAGAAGAACACCTCGGAAATGGCGAACAGGCCGACAATCGCCACCAGGAAATCCACCCCGTCATAAAGGTGCAGACTGCCGCCGGTCAGGCGCGGCTGGCCGGTGGAATTGTCCAGCCCGATCATGGCAATGGCCAACCCGATTGCCGAGGCCAGCGCGGCCTTGATCTGATTGTTCGAGGCCACCCCGCCCAGGGTGGTAAAGGCCAGAAGATAAAGCGCAAAATACTCGGCCGGGCCGAACTTGAAGGCAATCCGCGCCAGCAGCGGCGCCAGCAGCATCAGGCCGATCGTGGCCAGAAACGCCCCGATGAAAGAGGCAAAGCCCGACAGCACCAGCGCATCGCCCGCCCGTCCGGCCCTGGCCATGGGATAGCCGTCCAGCGTGGTCATCAGCGCCGGCTCGTCCCCCGGAATGTTGAGCAGGATCGAGCTGATCCGCCCGCCATACATCGCCCCGTAATACACCGCCGTCATCAGGACCAGCGCGCTGGTGGCGTCCAGCCCGAAGGTAAAGGTCAGCGGGATCAGGATCGCCACCCCGTTCGACGGCCCCAGCCCCGGCAGCGCGCCGATGATGGTGCCGATGAAACAGCCGATAACCGCCAGCATCAGGGTGTAGGGGCTGAGCGCAACCGAAAAGCCCAGCGCAAGGTTGGAGATCAGGTCCATGCTCGTCCCCTATCCGGTAAAGGCCCGGCCAAAGGCCACCAGCCCCAGCCCCAGCGCATATTTGAACGTGAAAAACAGCCCCAGCGACAGCCCCAGCCCGGTCAGCACCGCGCTATGCAGCCGCGGGTGAATCTGAAAGCTCAGTATCCCGGCGGCCAGAGCGGTGGGGATCAGAAAGCCCAGCGGCTTGAGCGCATAGGCATAACCCACCAGCACCGCCGTGGCGATGGCCAGCGCCAGCAGCGTCGCCAGCCCCGGCCATTGCGGGTCCGGGTCGGGCCTGAGCACCATCAGAACCCCGCAAATCGCCATCACCGTCCCGATCATGTAGGGAAATGTCCGCGACCCCAGCGGATCCGGCAGAAAGGCAAGCTGAATCTGCGTGGCGCCGGCAAGATATGCCAGCGCCACCATGGTCACGACCAGACCGAAAATCCGGTCAGAGATCATTACTGGATGACCCCCAGCTCTTTCGACATCACCCGGATCTCGCCGATCAGGTTGTTGACATAGTTCTGGAAATCGGCGCCCACCAGGGTGAACGGCGCCAGGCCGCGGTCGCGCATGGCCTGCTTCCACTCGTCGCTGTCGGCAACCGCCTGCAGGCGCTCAGCCCAGGTGTTGAACACCTCGTCCGACACGCCGCCGGGGATGTACAGCCCGCGCCAGTTGCCGGCCACCACGTCAAAGCCCTGCTCCTTGGCGGTGGGAATATCCTCAAAGCCCGGCACCCGCTCGTCGGTCAGCACCGCCAGCACCCGCATGTCACCGGACTTGAGAAAGCCCACGACCTCGGACAGATCGCCGGTCACCGCCTGGGTAAAGCCGCCGATGGTCTGGGTGATGGCATCGCCACCGCCGTCAAGGCCGATATACTTGACCTTGGTAATGTCGGTGAAGCCGGCGCGCTGCAGGACCATCAGCGGTTTCATGTGGTCGAACCCACCCACCGCCGAGCCGCCGGCAAAGGCCACCGAAGACGGATCGGCGATGATCGCGTCCACCAGGTCATTGAGGCTCTTGTAAGGGCTGTCGGCCGCCACCGCGATCATGCCGGGGTCAATGCCGATGGCGCCCACGAAGCGCACCATGTCGGCGGTCATTCCCGCATAGGCATTCTGCGCCAGCCGCGTGGTGGTCGCGGACGAGGCCGCGACGATCAGGTCCGGGTCGGTATTGCGCTCGGTCACCACCATGGAAAAGGCAAGCCCGCCACCGCCACCGGCCATGTTGGTCACCTGGATCGGCTCATCCACCACCCCGATATCATACATGATCTTGCCGATGGTCCGGCAGGTAAAATCCCAGCCGCCGCCGGGGTTTGCCGGCGCGATGCATTCATATGCACTGGCCGCCGAAGCGGCAGAAATGGTCATTGCGGCACCCAGAGCAAGCGCCTTGAAGATATGTTTCGTCATGGTTTCCTCCCGTTTTGCCCGGGTTTTCCCGGCACACTACAGGATGCGTCCGAAGCGGGTGATTCTGTCAAGACTTGTTTGGGCTCCCCGCAGGATTCGAGGCGAGCGCAGAAGACAGCACCAGAGCTTCTGAGTTATTGCGCCTTTGACGCGGGCGCCATGTGGGGTAAGAATCCATGCTTCAGGACTTTCGGAAATGAAGGAAAAGCCATGGAGAACCCGCACAAACTGGATGAAAAGACCCGGATCGAGGTCGAGGCCGCCGCTTTTCGCCGGCTGCGCAAGCATCTGATGCAGGACCGGGCCGATGTGCAGAATATCGACCTGATGAACCTGGCCGGGTTTTGCCGCAACTGCCTGAGCCGCTGGTATCAGGAAGCCGCCGCCGAGCGGGGGGTGGAGATGAGCAAGGCCGAAGCGCGCGAAATCTTCTACGGCATGCCCTATGAGGCCTGGAAGGCACAGCAGCAGACACCGGCCAGCCCCGAGAAACAAGCCGCCTTCGAGGAAGCATTTGCCCGCAATGTAGGCACCGAGAAGCCGGAAGCGTAGCGCGCCCTATATGGCCACCTTGCGGCTTTCTTCCAGGTAGATCTCGCGCAGCCGTGTCGCCACCGGGCCGGGGGTGCCGTCGCCCAGCTTCGCCCCGTCAATTTCCACCACCGGCATGACGAAGGTGCTGGCCGAGGTGATGAAGGCCTCGTCCGCGCCCTGGGCTTCCTCGACCGAAAAGCCGCGCTCCTCGACCTCCATCTGCGCCTCGCGGGCAAAGCGCAGCACCGCCTTGCGGGTGATGCCATGCAGGATGTCGTGGGAAAGCTCGCGGGTGATGATCCGGCCGCCCTTCACGATATAGGCGTTGTTGGAAGTGCCTTCGGTCACCAGCCCGTCCTCGACCAGCCAGGCGTCATCGGCGCCCGCCGCCTTGGCCATCATCTTGCCCATGGACGGATAGAGAAGCTGCACCGTCTTGATGTCGCGCCGGTGCCAGCGCAGGTCGGGGATCGAGATCACCCTGATGCCCTTTTTCGCCACCGGATTGTCGGCAAGCCCCGGCTTTGACTGGGTAAAGAGCACGATGGTCGGCGCGGTCGCCTCCGGGTCGGGAAACACGAAATCGCGGTCGCCCGGCGCGCCGCGGGTGATCTGAAGATAGACCATGCCCTCGTCAATGGCGTTTCGGCGCACCAGTTCCCGGTGCACCTCCAGCAGGTCGTCGCGGCCGATCGGGCTGGCCATGTCCAGCTCGGAAAGCGAGCGCTCCAGCCGCGCCGCGTGGCCATCGAAATCAATCAGCTTGCCGTCCAGCACGCTGGTCACCTCATAAACCCCGTCGGCCATCAGAAAGCCGCGGTCAAAGATCGAGACCTTGGCCTCGTCCTCGGGCATGTATTCTCCGTTGACGTAGACTGTGCGGGTCATGGTATCTCCTCGTATCTGGGTGTGTTCAGGTGGGTCGGGCAGGCCCGGCAAGTGGCTTTGCGGCCATTCAGGCTTCGTCCTCCTCCACGATCCACGGCTCGGCGCGCCCGGCGGCCTCCCACTCGCTCCAACCGGGCAAGGCTTTCATCGCCTGCGCATAACGCGCCACCGCTTCATGGTCGGAGAGCGCATAGATTTCAAACCGGTTCACAACCGGCGCAAACATCGCATCGGCGTTTGAAAATTCACCGAACAGGAAAGGCCCGCCAGAACGGGCCAGCGCCTCGCTCCAGATCGCCTCGATGCGCGCAACATCCCGGCGCACGCCATCCGAGACCATAATCGGCCGCACCTGGCGCGCCATGTTCATCGGGCATTCCGAACGCAGCGCAGAAAACCCGCCATGCATCTCGGCCGCCACTGCCCTGGCCCGCGCCCGCATGCCCGTGTCCTGCGGCCAGAACCCCGCCTGCGGATAGCGCTCGGCAAGATATTCCAGGATTGCCAGGGATTCCCACACTGCCAGGTCGCCATCAACCAGGACAGGCACCCTGCCGGCCGGGGTCGCCGCCTTGATCTTCGGGTTCCCGGCGGCAAAATCAAACCGGATCAACTGCTCCTCGAAGGCAATCCCCTTGGTGCGCATGGCAAGCCAGGGTCGAAACGACCAGGAAGAATACTTCTTGTTGCCAATGATCAGCTTCACAACTTATCCCCATAACGCCGCATCGGGCGGATATACCCCCGCCGCGTCGAATTTCAAAGCGCTCTCTCGATCTTCGGCCAGCAGAAGCGGCCCGTCAAGGTCGGTGTAGGCCACGCCCTGCGCCACCAGCGTGGCCGGCGCCATGGCCAGCGAACTGCCGACCATGCAGCCCACCATCAGCGCATACCCCTCGGCTCGCGCCGCCTGCCTGAGCGCCAGCGCCTCGGTCAGGCCCCCGGTCTTGTCGAGCTTGATATTCACCATATCGTATTTGCCCTTGAGCGCGGGCAGGCTGGCGCGGTCATGGGCGGCCTCGTCGGCGCAAACCGGCACCGGCCGCTCCAGCCCCAACAGCGCCGCGTCGTCGCCCGCCGGCAGGGGCTGCTCGACCAGCGCCACGCCAAGGCGGACCAGATGCGGCGCAAGATCGGCATAGATCTCGGCCGACCAACCCTCGTTGGCGTCAATGATGATGCGCGAAGTCGGCGCGCCCGCCCGCACCGCCTCCAGCCGGGGCATGTCGTCGGGCGTGCCCAGCTTGATCTTCAGCAGCGGGCGAAAGGCGTTCTTCTCGGCCTCGGCGCGCATGTTCTCGGGCGTGTCCAGGCTCAGCGTATAGGCGGTGATCTCGGGGCCGGGGCGGGCCAGGCCCGCCAGCTCCCACACCCGCTTGCCGGCGCGCTTGGCCTCCAGATCCCACAGCGCACAATCGACCGCATTGCGTGCCGCCCCCGGCGGCAACAGCTCCTGCAACTCGTCCCGGTCAAACCGCTCGGGCAGGCCCATCACCTGCGCCTCGACGCTCTCCAGGCTCTCGCCATACCGCGCATAGGGCACACATTCGCCCCAGCCCTGCGCCTCACCATCGCGCAGCCGCACGGTCAGCACTTTCGCCTCGCTGCGGCTCCCGCGCGAAATGGTAAAGACCTGCGCCAGCCGGAAAACGTCCCGAGTCACCGAAATCTGCATCGCCCGCCTTTCATCTTTCCCGAAATACTCCCGCCGGAGGCTCCCCGGCCGCCGCACAAACGGTCTCAGAAATCTGCCAGCGCATCCACCAGCTTGCCCGGCCCGAACCGGAACGGGTCGGTGGTCGGCAGGCCCATGCGCGCCTCGGTCTCGGCGCAATAGGCAGCGGCCTCGTCCTCGCTCATATGCTGGGTGTTGACCGAAATGCCGACCACCCGCGCCTCGGGGTTGACCACCCGGGCGATCGGTTCCACCAGGTCGCGCAAGGCCTCGAGGCTGGGCGGGGTATGGTCGGGCAGGCCGCGCATGTGTTCGCGGGTCGGCTCATGGGCAAGGATCAGCGCATCGGGCTGCCCACCATGAACCAGCGCCATGGTCACGCCGCTGTAAGAGGCATGAAACAGGCTGCCCTGCCCCTCGATCAGGTCCCAGTGGTCCGGGTCGTTGTCGGGGGTCAGCCACTCCACCGCGCCGGCCATGAAATCGGCCACCACCGCATCCAGCGGCACCCCATCGCCAGTGATCAGGATGCCGGTCTGGCCGGTAGCGCGGAAGGTGGACTTCATGCCGCGTTCGCGCATTTCGCGATCCATCGCCAGCGCCGTGTACATCTTGCCGACCGAGCAATCGGTGCCCACCGCCAGGCAGCGCCGGCCGCTGCGGCGCACGCCACTGGCAATCGGATATTCCACCTCGGGCACCCGCACGTCATGCAGCGCCTGGCCGGTCGCCTCAGCCACCGCCACCAGGTCGGGTTCGTCGCGCAACAGGTTGTGCAGCCCCGAAGCCAGGTCAAAACCCTCCTCCAGCGCCGCCACCAGCACCTTTTTCCATTCCTTCGAGATGATCCCGCCCCGGTTGGCAACGCCGATCACCAGGGTCTTTGCCCCCGCCGCCTTCGCCTCGGCCAGGCTCATGTCCGCGAGCCCCAGATCGGCGCCGCAGCCCTGCATCCGGTACTGGCCCACCGCGTTTTCCGGCCGCCAATCCTTGATCCCCTGCGCCACTTTCGCGGCCAGTTGGTCGGGCGCATCGCCCAGAAACAGCAGATATGGTGTCTTGATCATGGTCGCCTCCGGTCCCCCTGTGGCTCTGTACCGGGAGAATATGCACAAGCCCGGCGGGGATTGCCTCGCAACAAGCCCTTCCCCAAGATGGTATTTTCGCATTTTCTTGCGTGAACCATGAAGAAAGAAATGATTTATTGCGCAAATCTGCTGAAAATGAATTGCCGGCACGGCAGGTTCGCGCCCGCTCTGGGGGCGGGGTCGGGCGCGAACCGGATCGCAGGCGATCCAGGGGGCACGCCTTGAACGATGCGGACGTCCGACCGAAGCACCACAGGACCACTTCCCCGGATGGCTTTCAGGAACCGGCGACTCTCGCGGCGCGATATACCACCGCATACAATTTGCTTGCGGGCGCCCTCGCAATATTCTACCCAAATCCCGACAGAACGCGACACATCATTACCGGAGAAGCCCATGTCCTTTCGCACCCAGCCACCCGCGCCCGCCCGCCCCAACCGCTGCCAGCTGTTCGGCCCCGGCTCGCGCCCGGAACTGTTTGAAAAGATGGCCAGCTCCGAGGCCGACGTCATCAACCTCGACCTCGAAGACAGCGTCGGCCCCGCCGACAAGGATACCGCCCGCGCCAACGTGATCGCCGCCAGCCACGACGTGGACTGGGGCAACAAATACCTGAGCGTGCGCATCAACGGGCTTGACGGCCCGCATTGGTACAAGGACGTGGTCGAGCTTCTGGAAAAGGGCTCGGAGCGGATCGACCAGATCATGATCCCCAAGGCGGGCAACGCCGCCGACATCTATGCGGTCGATGCCCTGGTCAGCGCCGTCGAGGCCGCCACCGGCCGCAAGAAACGCCTGTCCTTCGAGGTCATCATCGAAAGCGCGGCCGGCGTCGCCCATGCCGAGGAAATCGCCGCCGCCAGCCCGCGCCTGCAGGCGATGAGCCTGGGCGCGGCCGACTTCGCCGCCTCCATGGGCATGCAGACCACCGGCATCGGCGGCACCCAGGAAAATTACTACATGTACCACGAGGGCCAGAAATACTGGGCCGATCCGTGGCATTGGGTGCAGGCCAAAATCGTCGCCGTCTGCCGCACCCATGGGGTGCTGCCGGTGGACGGGCCGTTCGGCGATTTTTCCGATGACGAGGGCTTTCTGGCCCAGGCGCGGCGCTCGGCCACGCTGGGCATGGTCGGCAAATGGGCGATCCACCCCAAGCAGGTGGCGCTGGCCAACTCGGTCTTTACCCCCAGCCCGGAAGCGGTGCAGGAAGCGCGCGAGATCATCGCCGCCATGGAAAAGGCCAAGGCCGAGGGCCAGGGTGCCACCACCTACAAGGGGCGCCTGGTGGACATCGCCAGCATCAAGCAGGCCGAAGTCGTGGTGAAAATGGCCGAAATGATCGAAGGCCGCTGAGCCGGGCACGGGGC
>CAZPDV010000017.1:3207-14193 GCA_964585355.1 uncultured Aliiroseovarius sp. | reverse complement strand
TCTGTCTGTCTCCTGTTCAGGCGCATGAACCGCCCTTATCGTCACAAAAGGTTAAGACTTCCATGCGCTCTCTCGCCACAGGTCGAGGCGGAGAGGATTTCTGACAAGAATTTTTTTAAACATGTCGCGTTTGATGGAGTTTTCCTGGCCCGGGTTGCGCAGCGGCCCGGGCAGGCGCTGCCCTTCTGTTTCGGGCCATGTTCTCATGTTTCTGAAATATCGCGACTGCTTCGGGTTATCCGGCCTGTTCGGTCAGGCGCCCCAGAAACTCGGTCAAATCGTCGGTATGGTGGTGGATATGCGGCGCCGGCGTCGGCGCCCCGGCCACATGCACCGTCCGCATGCCCATGGCATGGGGCTCCTCCAGGTTGCGGCTGTCATCCTCGAACATCGCGGCCCGGGCCGGCTCCAGCCCATCGGCGGCAAAGATCGCCTCGAAGGCGCGCCGCTCGGGCTTGGGGTGAAAGCCGGCCTCTTCGATTCCATATACCGCGTCGAACAGCCCCTCCAGCCCGCGCGCCGCCAGCACCCGGCGGGCATAGGGGGCAGAGCCGTTGGTGTAAACGATGCGCCGACCCGGCAGCGCCCGGATATGCGCCGCCAGGTCCGGGTCCGGGGCAAGCGCGCTCAGGTCGATCTCGTGCACATGGGTCAGGTAGGGCCCCGGATCCACCCCATGCTCGCGCATCAGCCCGGCCAGGGTGGTGCCATATTCGGCCCAGTACTGCCGCCGCAGCCGGTCCGCCTCGGCCCGCCCGACCCCAAGCGCCTGCATCACCCAGTCGGTCATGCGCGCCTCGATCTGATCGAACAGCCGCACCTGCGGCGGATAGAGCGTGTTGTCCAGGTCGAACACCCAGAAGGCAACGTGGGAAAAGGCGGCGGCAGGCATGGCGGCACCCTAGCCGCGGCGGCAAGCCGGCGCAATGCCCGGCGCTTGATTGTCGTGGCCGCGGCGGTCATTATCGCCCGAAGCAAGGGAGGGTGAGAGCCATGCAGGACACCAAGTCGGGCCAGAAGGATGCCTATGAGCTGGTGCTTGACGCCATCGATACCGGGATTTATCGCCCCGGCGACCGGCTGGTGGAAAGCGAACTGGCCGAACGCTTTGGCGTGTCGCGTACCCCGGTGCGCGAGGCCCTGCAGCGGCTCGAAACCCAGAACCTGCTCAGCCGCGACGGCCGCTCGCTGATCGTGGCCTCGCTCGACCACAACCAGCTGGCCGAGCTGTACACCGTGCGCGCCGAGCTCGAGGGGCTGGCCGCGCGGCTGGCGGCCCAGCATGCCGCCCCCGAGGAGATCCGGGTGCTGCGCGAAATGGTCGAGGCCGACCGCGACCTGGTGGACGATCCCGGCGCCCTGGCCCGCGCCAACCGGCGCTTTCACCGGCAGTTGCACCGGGCTTCGCATAACCGCTACCTGGTGCAGCAGCTTGACCTGGTGCACCGGACCATGGTGCTGCTGGCCACCACCACCCTGGCCGCCGAAGGCCGCAGCCAGCTTGCCATCGAAGAACACGATGCCATCGTCGCCGCCATCGAGGCCCGCGACGGTGCCGGCGCCGACGACGCCCTGCACACCCATATCTCGCGCGCCTTTGAAACCCGGCTCAAGCTCGGGGCGGATCAGGGCTGAGCGGGGCGGGCCTTGCCGGCGTGTCGAAACCGGTCAGGTCAAACACCCCATGCGTGGTCTTGTCCCAGTAGAACGGCTTGGTCAGGATCTCCCAGAACCCCTTGATCGCCGCCAGCGAGGCCAGCGGAAAATAGACATGCAGGGTTGGCACCCAGATCCGCAGGAAGCGGTGCTTCGGCCCGCTCACCGCAAGCACGCCGACGCTGATCGAAACCGCCTCGGAGCCCAGAAACACCACCATCAGCCCGGTCATCATCCCCGGCGGCATCAGCCCGACCAGCGGATGCGGCAGGCCCAGCGGCAGCGCCCAGAAGGTCCAGAGAAGCGGCGCCAGCGCCACCTGGCTGAGCGAGCAGAAAAAGATGATCTGCACCCCGACAAAGCGCCACCAGCCCAGATCGCGCACCAGCTGGGCCGGGTTGCGCATGTGCACGCCATAGGTCATGGCATAGCCCTTGAGCCAGCGCGAGCGCTGCTTGACCCAGGGCCAGGGGCGGCAATTGGCCTCTTCCTCGGTGACCGTATCCAGAAGCTCGGTCCTGTAACCATGCCGGGCCAGGCGCACGCCCAGATCGGCATCCTCGGTGACGTTGTAGGCATCCCAGCCCCCCAGTTCCTCAAGCGCGTCGCGGCGGAAAAACAGGGTGGTGCCCCCCAGCGGAATGACAAAGCCGAGCCGCTCGAGCCCCGGCAGGATCACCCTGAACCAGGTGGCGTATTCCACGGTAAAACAGCGGCTTAGCCAATTGGTGCGGGCATTGTAGAAATCCAGCACCCCCTGCAGGCAGGCCACCTCGCGGCCGCGCTCGTGAAAGCGGCGCACCACCCGGTGGATCTGATCCGGCTCCGGCGCGTCCTCGGCATCATAGACCCCGATGATCGAGCCGCGGCAGAAATCCAGGGCGAAATTCAGCGCCCGCGGCTTGGTCTGCACCGCCCCGCGCGGCACCGTGATCTGACGCATCCAGCGCGGCAGGTCCGACCCGGCCAGGGTCGCCTGGGTAAGCTGGTCGTCCTCCTCGACCACCAGGCAGATATCCAGCAATTCGCGCGGATATTCCAGCCGCTCCAGCCGGCGCACCAGCCGGGCGGCAATCTCGCGTTCGCGATACAGCGGCACCAGGATCGAGACCGTCGGCAGCTTGTCGATGCCGGGCCCGTGCCGCTTGGAGAAAAACGCGACCTTCTGGTGTTTGCGGCGATAGAGATGCATGCCCGCCGCCGCCACTTTCAGCGCCGTATTGAGCACCAGCGTGACCACCGCCCAGAAGGTCAGGAGCGCAAACCCCGCCAGCGGCGACAGAACGAACAGCCCGGCCAGGGAAAGCACGATCGCCGCCGCAACCCGGCCGATCCGCCCCCGGTTCCAGTCACGACAGCTTTCGCTGGCCCTGACCCGGGTTTCCGCCTTGCGCGCCAACGAGCGGTGGCGCGCGGCAATCAGCGCGTGCTGGATGTCCTCTTCGGGGGCCACGGCCAGACGAACCTCGCCGAATTCCTCGGGCATCTCCTTGAGAAGGTTGTCGAATTCATCGGGGCGCGAGCAGATCACCACGGTGGCGCCACCGACCCGCTTCCACGGCACCACCCCCTTGCGGATACAGGCATCCGCCCCCAGCCGGTCGATCAGGCGCACATCCGGCGGCTCGGCCCGCAGGTCGGCCACCATGGTATCATATTGATAGGCCAGCGCTTCATAAAGCTCATCGCGGGTGACCATGCCATTGGCCAGCAGGATGTCGCCAAAGCGCGCCTCTTCGCGCGCCTGCAGGGCCACGGCCCTGGCCAGGTCGGCTTCCGACAGCGCCCCCCGCTCGCGCAGGATCTCGCCCAGAAGCGCCCGGCGCGGTCGCTGCTCGGGCACCTCCTCCGGCTGCGGTTCCGAATAGACAAGTCTGAGATTTGCAGCCGCCATGCGCCACCCTGGGTTCCCTCGTCCATCCATTAACGGGGTGGGTGGTTAAAATTCGGTTAATATTCGGAAAAACAGCGGGATTCGCGTGGTTTCTAGCCGCGATCCGCCTGCACCGCGTCCAGCGCCGCCTCCAGCCGGGCCAGGGTGGCCTCCACGTCCGAAAGCTTGTCGAGCCCGAACAGGCCGATCCGGAAGGTCGAGAAATCTTCGCCCTCGTCGCACATCAGCGGCACGCCGCCGGCGACCTGAACCCCGTGCGCGGCAAAGGCCTTGCCCGACTTGATGTCCGGGTCGGACGTGTAGCTCACCACCACGCCCGGCGCCTCGAAGCCCGGCGCCGCGACCGACGCAAAGCCCCGCGCCGCAAGCGCCGCCCGCGCCCCCTGCCCCAGCGCCCATTGCGCCTGCGCCAGGCTATCGAACCCGATCTGGCGCATCTCCTGCATCGCCCCGGCCAGCGTGCGCAGCGCATCGGTGGGCATGGTCGCGTGATAGGCATGGCCGCCGGCCTCATAGGCTTCCATGATCGTCAGCCACTTTGCCAGATCCAGCGCAAACGAGCTTGATTGCCGGGCCCTGGCCACATCGCGCGCGGCCGCGTTCATCATCACCATCCCGGCCGAGGGCGGCGCCGACCACCCCTTCTGCGGCGCCGAGATCAGCACATCCACCCCGGTCGCCTGCATATCGACCCAGACACAGCCCGAAGCGATGCAATCGAGCACGAACAGCCCGCCGACCTCATGCACCGCCCGCGCCACTTCGCGCAGGTAATCGTCGGGCAGGATAATCCCGCTGGCGGTCTCCACATGCGGGGCGAATACCACGTCCGGCCGCGCCTCGCTGATCCGCGCCACGACCTCCTCGATCGGCGGCGGCGCAAACGGCGCCCGGGCGGAATTGCCGGTGCGCCGGGCCATCACGACGCTTTCCTCGGCCGGGATCTTTCCCGCCTCGAAAATCTGGCTCCAGCGATAGGAAAAAAACCCGTTCCGTATAACCAAGACCTTGTTATCCGTGGCAAATTGCCGGGCGACAGACTCCATCGCATAGGTGCCACCGCCGGGGACAAGCGCCACCGCATCGGCGCGATACACCTCGCGCAAGGTCGTGGAAATGTCGCGCATCACCGCCTGAAACGCCGCCGACATGTGGTTGAGAGAGCGGTCGGTGAACACCACCGAGAATTCCAGCATCCCGTCCGGGTCGATATCGTCGCGCAAAGCCATGGTCGTCCTGTCTCCTGTTTGCCGATCAGTGTCACATTTTCAGGGGGGAAGGCAAGTTTCACGGCCGGGAAAAGCCGGTTTCCCAAAGCCGAAGACCCGCCTCAGGATGCCCCGCATGGCAGACCCCGAGCACTGCAGGCCCATTCGAATTTCCATCTGTCGCGCTGGAGCGCATGTTTTTGCGCCATATTCCCGTCACCGATTTGGTTTTCCGGCCACAACACCCTACATTGGGTGGGCGAACAGGCATGGAGGTGCAAGATGAATTTTCAATGTCCGGGCCCGGATGAGGCGCCCGACCGCGCCGAAGCAGAAGCGGCGCTGGCCACGTTGCGGGCATGGGCCATGGCCGCCGATCCGGTCGAGGTGGCGGCGCTGGATGCGTCCATCGCCCGGCTTTTGCCGGGGGGCGAGGTGTCGAACTACCCGGCGCTCAGCCGCAACTATCCGGCCGATTTCGTGCCCGACGCCGCCTACAAGGCGTCGATGCCCGACCTGCAGAACGGCCCGGCCAGCCTGATCCAGGGCGCCCGCGAGATGATCCAGCATGTGGGCATCTCGAATTTTCGCCTGCCGATCAGCTATCAGGTCCGCGACGGCGGCGCCATCACGCTTGAAACCTCGGTGACCGGCACGGTCAGCCTTGAGGCGGGCAAGAAGGGCATCAACATGTCGCGGATCATGCGCAGCTTTTACGAGCACGCGGAAAAGACCTTTTCCTTCGATGTGATCGAGGCGGCCCTGGACGATTACAAGGCCGATCTGGAAAGCCTGGATGCCCGGATAGAAATGCAGTTTTCCTACCCGGTAAGGGTCAATTCCCTGCGATCGAACCTGTCTGGCTATCAATATTACGACATTGCCCTGGAATTGATCGAGCATGGCGGGACCCGGCGCAAGTTCATGCATCTGGATTATGTTTACAGCTCGACCTGCCCCTGTTCGCTGGAACTCAGCGAACATGCCCGCCAGGTCCGCGGCCAGCTGGCCACGCCGCATTCGCAACGCTCGGTGGCGCGCATTTCGGTCGAGGTCCTGTGCGACAAGGCCTGCCTGTGGTTCGAGGATCTGATCGCGCTGTGCCGGCGGGCAGTGCCCACCGAAACCCAGGTCATGGTCAAACGCGAGGACGAACAGGCCTTTGCCGAGCTCAACGCCGCCAACCCGATCTTTGTCGAGGACGCGGCAAGGCTGTTTTGCGAGCAATTGCAGCGGGATTCGCGAATCGGCGATTTCCGGGTGGTCGCCAGCCACCAGGAAAGCCTGCACAGCCATGATGCGGTGTCGATCCTGACCGAGGGCGAGACCTTTCACGATGAAAGCGTCGATCCGCACCTGTTTTCCACGTTGTTCCATGTGGGCTGAGCGGCTTCGCCCGCTTGCGCGGGTGACCGGGATGATGCGTAACGCTTGACAGAAGCGGCTGCGGCGGCCAAGCCTCTGGCAGGATGGAATTTTCGGTGGTTTACATGCTGTTTGCCGCCACGTTCTGGAGGGGCTGATGGCCACACGAAAACTGGGTGCGCAGATATCGCACATGCTGAAAGCGCGTGGGGTCGAGGTCATTTTCGGCATCCCCGGCGTGCATAATATCGAGCTTTACCGCGGCATCGAAGAGGCGGGCCTCACCCATGTCCTGGCCCGCCATGAACAGGGCGCAGGCTTCATGGCCGACGGATATGCGCGCGCCAGCGGCAAGCCGGGCGTGGCCTATGTGATTACCGGGCCGGGGCTGACCAATATCCTGACCCCGATCGGCCAGGCCTGGTCGGACAGCGTGCCGCTTCTGGTGATCTCGTCGTGCCTGGACGAGGTGGCGATGGTCCGCGGGCAGTTGCACCAGATGCGCGACCAGGCAGGGGCGGCCGCCTGCGTGGCCGACTGGTCCGAAACCGCGCGCAGCCCGGCCGCCGCCTTCGGGCTGATCGACCGGGCCTTTACCGAATTTGCGGCGGCCCGGCCGCGCCCCAAGCATATCACCGTGCCGATCGCGCTGCTTGGGGCCGAGGCGCCGCCTGCGCCACCGGCCCTGATCGCGGCCAGACGCGCCCGGCCCGACCCCGAGGATGTGGCCGCCGCCGCCGAGTGGTTGCTGGGCGCCGAGCGGCCGCTTTTCATCTTTGGCGGCGGTGCCCAGGCCGGCGCCCAGGCCGCGCGCGCCCTGGTGGCCAGTCAGCGCGCGGCCTCCATGTGCAGCTTTGCCGGGCGCGGTATCATCCCGGACACGGCCCCGCAGGCCTTTGGCCCCTGCCTGTCGCGCCCCGGCTCGGCCGCCGTGATTGCCAGCGCCGACCTGGTGGTGGCGATCGGGACCGAGCTTGCGGATGTGGAGCTTCGGCGCGCGCAACTGGGCCACGAAGTGCCGATGATCCGGGTGGATATCGACCCCGAGGAGCTGGCCGACGAGGCCCGCGCCGAGTTGCCGATACAGGCCGATGCCGCCGCCTTCATGGAGGAGCTGCTGGCGCTGGTAGAGCCGCATCCCAAGCGCAGCGGCGGCTGGGGGCGCGAGGAAATTCAGGCCGCAAAGGCCGAGTTCCGCGCCGAGGTGGACACGGTGCGCCCCGGCACCCTGGCCATCAGCGACGCGCTGGCGGCCGGCCTGCCGGAAGAGACCATGATCTTTTCCGACATGACCCAGTTTGCCTATGTCGCCAAGGAAACCTGGCCGATGACCCGCCCCGGCCACTGGCATCACCCGTTCGGCTTCGGCACGCTGGGCTATGCCCTGCCGGCGGCGATCGGCGGCGCGGTGGCGCGCCCCGGCCTGCCCACGCTGGCCATGGCCGGCGATTACGGCTTTCAATATACCGTGCAGGAACTGGGGGTGGCGGTAGAGTTGGGGCTGCCGCTGCCGATCCTGCTCTGGGACAATGCCAAGCTGGGCGAGATCGAAGACAGCATGATCAGATCGCAGATCGCCCCCAATGCGGTGACGGCCCATAACCCGGATTTCCTGGCCCTGGCCAGGGCCTATGGCGCCCATGCGGTTGAACCGGCAAGCCTTGCCGAACTGGTCGAAATGACCAATGCCGCCTTTGCGGCCGACCGCCCGACGCTGATCCGCATCACCCCGGCAATCACCTGAAGCCAGGCCCCTTCTTCTGTTTGCAAATATCCCGGGGGAGCGTCGCAAAGGCGCAGCCTTGCGACGTGGGGGCAGAGCCCCCCTCAGTGGCCGCGGCCGTGATGCGGCGCCGGCAGGTATTCGACGCTGGGCACCTGCTGTTTCTGCTGCGGATAGAGCACCATCATCTGCATCACCTCGTCGGGAATATCGGTATCCACCGGCAGGCCCAGCGCCTTGGCGTCGTCGGCAAACAGCGGGTGGTCGTGGGTCCAGCGCCCCTCGCTCAGGGTCCTGGCCAGCTCCCGGGCCTTGTCCTCGGGCATATGCCCTTCCAGCAGCTTTTCCGCGGTGGCCTGAACCTGGGCAATCGCCTTGGCGCCCTGGTCGGCCTGCACGATGGTGGCGTCGTCGATCTCCTTGATCGGCTTTTGTTCCAGCACCTTCAGCAGCGAGGCCGCCGGCTGGTTGCCCAGCTGCGGGTCGATCGGCCCCAGCGTGGCATTGGCCGCCATGGAGATCCGGTCGGCGGCAAGCGCGATCAGGGTGCCGCCCGACATGGCGAAATGCGGCACGAAAACCGTGACCTTGCCGGGATGCGCCTTGACCGCCCGGGCAATCTGGGTGGCGGCGATCACCAGCCCGCCCGGCGTGTGCAGCACGATGTCCAGCGGCATGTCCGGGTCGGTCATCTGAATGACCCGCAGCACTTCCTCGGCATCGTTGATGGTGATGTAGCGCATCAGCGGGAAGCCCAGAAAGCTCATGGTTTCCTGCCGGTGCACCAGCAGGATGACCCGCGACTTGCGGCTGCGTTCCAGCCGGGCGATCTGACGCTGGCGGGCGAATTCCAGCATCTTGCGCTGGAAAATCGGTTGCAGGGCCGAGACGATGAAAAACAGCCAGAAAAGATCGCCGATGCCAAGGCCTGAACCGTCCATGTGCCGTCTCCCAGGTTGTCCCGCTTGCACGATACCACAAAGGCGCGGCGTGCAAAGCTCCGATTGGCCACGAGCAGCTTGCGGCCAGTTTGCCGCCCGGCTGAAGCCGGCAGCACCTCTGACATGAACAGCGCCCCGACCGGGGCCGGGGCGCCAATCGTACCTTTCCGGTCTTTCGATCAGTTCTTGTCGTGATCCACCAGCTTGCCGGCGGAAATCCACGGCATCATGGCGCGCAGCTTCTCGCCCACCTGCTCGATCTGGTGGGCATCATTGAGCCGCCGGGTGGCCTTGAACGAGGGCTGGCCGACCGCGTTTTCCAGCATGAAATCCCGCACGAACTTGCCGTTCTGGATATCGGTAAGGATGGCCTTCATCGCCTTCTTGGTCTCCTCCTTGGGCAGGACCCGCGGACCCGAGACATATTCGCCATATTCGGCGGTGTTGGAGATCGAGTAATTCATGTTGGCGATGCCGCCCTCATAGATCAGATCGACGATCAGCTTGACCTCGTGCAGGGTCTCGAAATAGGCCATTTCAGGGGCATAGCCGGCCTCGACCAGGGTTTCGAAACCCGAGCGGATCAGCTCGACCAGGCCGCCGCACAGCACTGCCTGCTCGCCAAAAAGGTCGGTCTCGCATTCCTCGCGGAAGGTGGTTTCGATGATGCCCGAGCGCCCGCCGCCAATGGCCGAGCAATAGGACAGGCCAAGCTCCAGCGCCCGGCCGGTGGCGTCGTTATGCACAGCCACCAGGCAGGGCACGCCGCCACCCTTGACATATTCGCCGCGCACGGTGTGACCGGGGCCCTTGGGCGCCATCATGATCACGTCAACGCCGGGCTTGGGCTCGATCAGGTTGAAATGCACGTTCAGCCCGTGGGCAAAGGCGATCGCGGCGCCTTCGCGCAGATTGTCATGCACATATTTCTTGTAGGTCTCGGCCTGAAGCTCATCGGGCATGGTGAACATGATCAGGTCGCACCAGGCGGCGGCCTCGGCAATGCCCATGACGGTCAGGCCCTCGGCCTCGGCCTTCCGGGCGGAGGGGCTGCCCTCGCGCAGGGCCACGACCACCTCCTTGGCGCCGCTGTCGCGCAGGTTCAGCGCATGGGCATGACCCTGGCTGCCATAGCCCAGGATGGCCACTTTGGTATTCTTGATCAGGTTGATATCGCAATCGCGATCGTAATAGACGCGCATGAGGCGGCTCCTTCGGTTGATTTCCGACCGCATCCTAGGGGAAACAGGAGAAAAAGGTTTTCAAAAAGCCGCCAATCCATTAGAAATCGCAATCCGTAATGTGCAAAATTCCAGTTTGGTGAAATATTCATGCAAGCAAGCCAATCCGATCTGCGCCTGCTGCGCTACCTGCAACAGGCGCCCGACATGGCATTGGGAGAGCTCGCGGCGCAGGCCGGGCTGTCGCCTGCCACCTGTTCGCGCAGGCTCGACCGGCTTGCCCGCGACGGTGTGATCCGTGGTCAGCGCGCGGTGATCGACTGGAAACGCCTGGGCTACGAGGTGCAGGTTTCGCTGCGCATTACCCTGGACAAGTCCGACCCGCGCGCCTTTGATGAGTTCCTTGCCGCCGCGCGCGAGGTGCCGGAGGTGATGGAGATCCAGACCTTTCTGGGCCGGGTCGATGCCCGCCTGCATGTGCTGGCGCGCGACATGGCGCATTATCAGCACCTTTATCGAAGCCGGATCCTGACCCTGCCGCATATTGCCGAGGTCGAGGCCCTGGTGCAGATGGCCGAGATCCTTGCCGACAAGGGGTTGCCGCTGTGAAAATTGATGACCTTGACCGGCGCATGCTGATCGCCCTTTCCGAGGATGCCACGCTGTCGGCCGGGGCGCTGGGGCGGCGGCTTGGCCTGAGCCAGCCGGCGAGCTGGCGGCGCCTGAAACGCTTGCAGGAGAGCGGTATTCTGGCCGGGCGCCGGCTTGACCTTGACCGCGAGGCGCTGGGCTTCGGGGTGACCGTTTTTCTGGGCGTGAAGCTGGCGATGAAGGGCCGGGTGAGCCTTGAGGATTTCGAGCGCGCGGTGGCGGCCATTCCCGAGGTTCAGAGCGTGCACCATGTGCTTGGCCTGTATGATTACCGGCTGCGGGTGGTCGCCCGTGATCTTGCCGATTTCGAACGTGTCCTGCGGCGGCGCATCATGCTGCTGCCCGGTGTCGGCGATGTCGAGGCCAA
>CAZPDV010000017.1:0-3107 GCA_964585355.1 uncultured Aliiroseovarius sp. | reverse complement strand
GCGATGGGCGGCTATCGACCCGTGCCCTCAACCGCCCGCAACGCGGTCAGGATATCGCGCCCCAGATCGTCCACATGTTCCAGCCCCACCGAAAGGCGCAGCAGCCCCGGCGTGATGCCCAGGATGGCCTTCTGTTCCGCGGGCAGGCGCTGGTGGGTGGTGGTGGCGGGATGGGTGATGATCGACTTGGCATCGCCCAGATTGTTCGAGATTTTCACGACTTCCAACGCGTTGAGGAACCGAAAGGCAGCCGCCTCCCCGCCGGCCAGTTCCAGCGACAGCACCGTGCCGCCCGCCCCCATCTGGCGCATGGCCAGGGCGTGGTCGGGGTGGCTTGCCAGCCCCGGATAGATCACCCGCGCCAGCCCCGCCTGCGCCTCGAGCATCTCGGCCAGCGCCTGCGCGCTTGCCGCCTGGGCACGCACCCGCAGCTCCAGCGTCTCGAGCCCCTTGAGCAGCACCCAGGCATTGAACGGGCTGAGCGCGCCGCCGGTATGTTTCATGTAGGGCTCGAGCGTGCCACGCACGAAGTCGCGCCGGCCCAGCACCACCCCGCCCAGGCACCGGCCCTGCCCGTCGATATGCTTGGTGGCGGAATAGATCACCACATCCGCGCCCAGTTCCAGTGCCCGCGAAAACACCGGCCTGGCAAAGACGTTATCCACCAGCACCAGCGCGCCCACCGCATGGGCAAGCTCGGCCACCGCGGCGATGTCCACCAGGTCCAGCGTCGGGTTCGACACGCTTTCAAAGAATACCGCCCTGGTATCGGGCCGGATCGCCGCGCGCCAGGCCGCCAGATCGCCGCCATCGACCAGCGTCACCTCGACGCCAAAGCGGCCCAGCACATCCTCGAGCACATAGAGGCACGACCCGAACAGCGCGCGCGCCGCCACCACATGGTCGCCCGCCGACAACAGGCTCATCAGCGCCCCCGACACCGCCGCCATGCCCGAGGCGGTGGCAAAGGCATCCTCGGCACCCTCGAGCGCGGCGATGCGCTCTTCGAACATGGCCACGGTCGGGTTGCCGTAGCGGGCATAGATATATTCATCCTCACCCGCCTTGACAAAACGCGCGCGCGCCGCCTCGGCGCTGTCATAGACAAAGCCCTGGGTGAGGAAAATGGCCTCGCTCATCTCGCCATACTGGCTGCGTTTGCTGCCCGCATGCACCGCCTGTGTCTGCCTGTGCCACTTTTCCATGTCGTGCCCCTTCGCGCAAAAAACCCGGCCACGAGGCCGGGGTTCCGCGCCTCTTTAGCAGTTTCTTTAAAGTGGCCTGCAATCCGGAAGACAAATCGCCACTGCTGATCCTTGCCGGTTCTCGATAGTGTGAAGCCCCGCCCCGGTCAAGCCGCTTGCGCCCCCGCGCCGCCCGGCGCAGGATGACCGGCAGGAGGAACGCCCATGCCCGCGCCCATTGATCTTTACTACTGGCCCACCCCCAATGGCTGGAAAATCTCGATTGCGCTCGAGGAAATGGAGCTGCCCTATACGCTGCACCTGGTCGATATCGGCGCCGGCGCGCAATTCGCGCCGGAATTCCTTGAAATTTCGCCCAATAACCGGATGCCGGCGATCGTGGACCCGGACGGGCCGGACGGCGCGCCGATCTCGGTGTTTGAATCGGGGGCGATCCTGCAATATCTGGCGCGCAAGACCGGCAGGTTTTACGGCCATGACCAACGCCAGCGGGTCGCGGTCGAAGAATGGCTGTTCTGGCAGGTGGGCGGGCTGGGGCCGATGGCGGGCCAGGCGCATCACTTCCTGAAATACGCCCCGGCCATGGGCCATGACCTGCCCTATGCAAAGGATCGCTACCGGGTCGAGGTCGCGCGGCTCTATGGGGTGATGAACCGGCGGCTGGCGGAAAACCGCTTTCTGGCCGGGGATTTCTACTCGATCGCAGACATGGCCTGCTGGGGCTGGGCCTCGCTGTGGGAAGGACAGCAACAGACGCTGGAGGACAAGCCGCATCTGGCGCGCTGGCTGCAGGAGGTGGGGGCGCGGCCGGCGGTGCAGCGCGGGCGCGCCCTGGCGGCCGACCGGCGCGGCGACCTGCAAAAGGACAAGGGCGCGCAATCGGTCCTGTTCCGGCGCTGAGGCAATGCGGGCCGCCATGGCCCGGTGGCCTGGTGCGGGCGGCGGGAGTCGAACCCGCACGGGCCAGGCCCTAGCGATTTTAAGTCGCTTGTGTCTACCATTCCACCACGCCCGCAGCGCATGGCGCAACATAGCCCCTGAGGGCGGCCTGTAAAGCGCCCGTATGCCGATCCGGCCCTATCCCAGTTCCTTCACCGCCTGCATCGCCACGAAGGTCGAGCTGTGCGCCACATGCGGCAGCGCCGAAATGCGCTCTCCCAGAACCCGGCGATAGGCGCGCATGTCGCTGGTGCGCACTTTCAGCAGATAATCGAACGCCCCGGCAATCATGTGACATTCCTCGACCTCGGCAATCTTGCACACTTCGGCATTGAACGCCTCCAGCGCCGCCTCACGGGTGTCCGACAGCTTGACCTCGACAAAGGCCACATGCTCGCGCCCGGTGCGGATCGGGTCGATCATGGCGCGGTAGCCGGTGATGACGCCGCTTTTCTCCAACCGCTTCAACCGGGCCTGCGTCGGCGACTTGGACAGCCCGATGCGCCGGGCCAGTTCGGTGACCGCGATACGCCCCTCGGCGGCCAGCACATCGAGGATTGCCCTGTCAAACCTGTCAATTTGCAATTTTTCAGGCATTTTTCCCTTTCTTATGAGTTTTTCAGGATCATTGACCTGAGATATCGCGGTAATCTGGAGCAATGCAAGAGGAGGCCAGGATGCAGGACCTTGCCAGGATAGATGCGGCATATCTGTGCAACACCCCGCCGGACATGCAGGCTTTCGCCAGGGCCGCGCGCCTTGACCAGGCGGCGCGCTCCGCCATCGCCGAGGCCGCGGCCGATCTGGTGCGCCAGGTGCGGGCCTCTGGCGACCCCGGCCTGATGGAGGTGTTTCTGGCCGAATACGGCCTCTCTACCGATGAGGGGATTGCGCTCATGTGCCTGGCCGAGGCGCTCCTGCGCGTGCCCGACACCCCCACCATAGACGCGCTGATCGAGGACA
>CAZPDV010000016.1:1911-15083 GCA_964585355.1 uncultured Aliiroseovarius sp. | reverse complement strand
CCTTGCAAGACCCGCGCGGGCCGCCCCACCGGCGGCCCGTTTCCGGTTTCAGGAGAGGCCGCTCAGTTCGAGCCGCCGCTTTCGCCGCCCGCGGGCTGTTTCAGCACGCCATTTTCCCACAGGCCCGAGGCCTCGTCGCCATTGGCATAGCGCACCGTGCCCTGGCCATCGCGCTTGCCATCCTTGAACAGGCCTTCATAGACATCGCCGTTCGGATATTTTGCCACGCCGGGCCCGTTGAACAGCCCCGCCTGCCATTGCCCGGTATAGCTGAACCCGTCGGGCATGGTGATGGTGCCCTGCCCCTCGCGCAGGCCATCGACGAAACCGCCCTCGTACACGGTGCCATCGGCAAAGGTGGTCTTGCCCTGGCCGTGGCGCTTGCCCTGTTTCCAGCCGCCCACATAGCTATAGCCATCGGGATAGCTCAGCGTGCCCTGCCCGTCATAGAGCGCATCCTTGAACTGCCCCTCATAGGTGGGGCCGTTGACATACACCGCCTTGCCGAAGCCCTCGATCACCCCTTCCTTCCAGTCGCCCTCATAGGTATTGCCATCGGGATAGGTGATCTTGCCCTTGCCATCGGCCAGCCCGTTGCGAAACTGCCCCTCATAGACCGAGCCATCGGGATAGGTCACCTTGCCCTCGCCCTCGATCACCCCGGCCACCCAGTCGCCTTCATAGACATAGCCATCGGCGCCGGTGAACGTGCCCTTGCCGTGGCGGCGGTCATCGGCAAATTCGCCCTCATAGACATCGCCATTGGCATAAACCACCTTGCCGGTGCCCTGGCGCTGACCGTTGACAAAGGCGCCGGTATAGACATCGCCATTGGCCTGGGTCAGGGTGCCGACCCCGTTCATCTGGCCGTTCTTCCACTGGCCTTCATAGCGCATCCCGTCCGGCGTGGTCAGCACGCCCTGGCCGTTGCGCTGATCGCCCTTCATCTCGCCCTCATAGACCGAGCCATCGGGATAGGTGCTCTTGCCCTGCCCCTCCTTGACCCCGGCCACCCAGTCGCCCTCATAGACATAGCCCGAGGGGCTCTCCATCCGGCCCTTGCCGTGGTGCAGCGCATTCTTGAAGCCGCCCTCATAGCGCACCCCGTTGGCATAGATCACCAGCCCCGAGCCGTTGATCTTGCCATCCACCCAGTCGCCCTCGAAGGTCGAGCCATCGGCGAAGGTGATCTTGCCAAACCCGTTCGGCTTGCCCTTCTCGAAATGCCCCTCATAGACCGAACCATTGGGGAACCGCGCCACCCCCTCGCCGCGGATCTCGCCCATGACGAAATCGCCGGTATATTCATAGCCCGAGGGCAGCCTGTAGGTGCCCTTGCCGTCCTGCACCCCGTCCTTGAAGGTGCCCTCATAGACCCCGCCATCGTCATATTGCTTGACCTGGACCGCGCCGCTGTCCTGGGCCATGGCCGCGGGGGCGCCCGCCATGCTCACGGCCAGAAGGGTCACGCCAAGGGTGTTTTTCTTCACAGACATCCGTTTTCCCACATCCATCGCTCAGGTTCTTTACCATTTCTTGACCAAACCTAAGCGAGCGGGCCGGGGGAAACAATGGTTTTGGGCCAGAGCACCTTTTCCCCCGGCGCAAACCTGCTAAACCTTGCCGGTGAACCCGAAACCCGGAGCCCGCGATGCCCGCCTCTTTTCGCCTGACCCTTGCCCAGCTCGCCCCCACCACCGGCGCGATCGCCGCCAATCGCGCCCAGGCGCTCGACGCCTGGCACCAGGCCCGCGCCGCCGGGGCCGGGATGCTGGCCCTGCCGGAAAGCTTCATCACCGGCTATCAGACCCAGGACCTGGTGATGCGACCCCAGTTCTGGCGCGACGCCATGGCGGCGCTCGAAGGCCTGGCCGCCGACACTGCCGACGGCCCCGCCCTGGGCATCGGCGGGCCGTTTCACGACGGCACCCACCTCTATAACGCCTATTACATCCTTGCCGGGGGCACGGTCGCGCATGTGGTGCGCAAACATCACCTGCCCAACGAAACCGTGTTCGACGAAAAGCGGCAGTTCACCCCGGCGCCGCTACAGGGGCCGGTCGCGGTCGGCCCGCTCCGCCTGGGTATCCCGATCTGCGAAGACGCCTGGCATGCCGACGTGGCGCTGCACCTGGCCCAGGCCGGCGCCGAGCTGCTGCTGGTGCCCAACGGCTCGCCCTATTACCGCGACAAGATGGCCGACCGCTGGTCGATCATGGGCGACCGGGCCCGTGAAACCGGCCTGCCGCTGATTTATCTGAACATGGTGGGCGGGCAGGACGACCAGGTGTTCGATGGCGGCACGTTCGGGCTCAATCCCGGCGGCGCGCGGGCGCTGCAATTGCCGCAATTCGACCGCGAAATCCGCCATCTCGACCTTGAGAAAACCGCCGAAGGCTGGCGCCTCGTCGCCCAGCCCGCCGCCGCCCTGCCCGATAGCTTCGAGGCCGATTACCGCTGCATGGTCGAAAGCCTGGGCCAGTATTGCGCCAAGACCGGGTTTGAAAAGGTGCTGCTGGGCCTGTCCGGCGGTATCGACAGCGCGCTGGTCGCCACCATCGCCGCCGATGCGCTGGGGGCGGAAAATGTCCGCTGCGTGATGCTGCCCTCGGAATATACCGCGCAGAGCAGCCTTGAGGACGCCCAGGCGCTGGCCGACAACCTGGGATGCCCCTATGACCTCCTGCCCATTTCCGGCCCCCGCGCCGCGGTGACCGAGGCGCTGGCCCCGCTTTTTGCCGGCCGCGCCCCGGATGTGACCGAGGAAAACATCCAGTCGCGCCTGCGCGGGCTGCTGCTGATGGCGCTGAGCAACAAGTTTGGCGAAATGCTGCTGACCACCGGCAACAAATCCGAGGTGGCGGTGGGCTATGCCACCATCTACGGCGACATGGCGGGGGGATACAACCCATTGAAAGACCTGTATAAAACCCGCGTGTTTGCAACCTGCCGCTGGCGCAATGCCAACCACCGCGCCTGGATGCGCGGGCCGGCCGGGGCGGTCATCCCGCCGCGCATCATCGACAAGCCGCCCTCGGCCGAGCTGCGCCCCGACCAGAAAGACGCCGACAGCCTGCCGCCTTACGAGGTGCTGGACGCGATCCTCGAGGGGCTGGTGGACCGCGAGGTTTCGGTGGCCGAGCTGGTGGCAGAAGGTTTTGACCGCGCCACCGTAAAAAAGGTCGAGAAGTTGATTTTTCTCAGCGAATACAAGCGCTTCCAGTCCGCCCCCGGCACCCGCCTGAGCAAGCGCAGCTTCTGGCTCGACCGGCGCTATCCGATCGTCAACCACTGGCGCGATGCCACATGAGCAAACGCATCGCCGCCATCACCACCGCCCGCAACGAGCCGGTATTTCTGCCCCGCTGGATCGGCCATTATGGCCAGGCGCTTGGATATGAAAACCTGTTCGTGATCCTCGACGGTCAGGACCAGCCCCGCCCGATCTGCCAGGGCGCGGAGCGGGTGAATTTCCTGTCTCTGCCGCATATCCCCCAGGGCCGGGCCCGCGGCGACCGACGCCGGGCGCGCACCATGTCGGATCTGGCCCGTGCCCTGTTTCGCAGTTTCGATATCGTCATGGCCACCGATGCCGACGAGTTCCTGGTGGTGGACCCGGCGCTGGGCAGCGGGCTGGCCGCATACCTGTCCGGCATTTCCGGGCGGCGCAGCGTCTCCGGCCTGGGGCTGGACGTGGCCCAGCACCTGACGAAGGAAGCCCCGATCGACCCGACCCGGCCGCTGCTGGATCAGCGGCAATTCGCCATTGTCTCGGCCCGGTACACCAAGCCGGTGGTGGCCTTCCGGCCGGTCACCTGGGGGGCGGGGCTGCACCGGATCAAGGGGCACAACTTTCATATCGACCCCAACCTTTACCTGTTTCATTTCGGCATGGTCGATCACCAGATTGCGCAGCAGAAAACCTCGGATCAGGAACGCCGCAAGGCGGGCTGGGGCAAGCATCTGGAGCGCCGCGAACAGGTCTTTCGCACCATCGCCGATGCCCGGCCGGTGGAGGGCGATGCCTTCTTCGACACCGCCCGGCGGCTTGAGACGAAAAAGCGCGCCTTCTGGGCCTGGAACAAGCCCGGCAGCCTCAAGGGCCCCCCGGTCGTGCGTATCCCCGCGCGGTTTCGCGGCCTGGTATGAGCGCCGCGGGGGCAAAATCATCGCCATATGGACAATCTGCAAGCGATGTGAAAGAGGAAGCGGCCAAGGAGAACGCCATGACCACCACCCGTTTCGCCCCCTCGCCCACCGGTTACCTGCATATCGGCAACCTGCGCACCGCCTTGTTCAACTACCTGATCGCCGCCAGGGCGGGCGGCGACTTCATCCTGCGCCTCGATGACACCGACCCCGAGCGCTCGACCGAGGAATATGCCCGCGCCATTCAGGAAGATCTGACCTGGCTGGGCCTGAAATGGGACCGGCTGGAGCGGCAATCGGCGCGGCTCGACCGCTACGAGGAGGCCGCACAGCAGCTGCGCGACATGGGCCGGCTTTACGAATGTTTCGAAACCCCGACCGAGCTCGACCTCAAGCGCAAGAAGCAGCTCAACATGGGCAAGCCGCCGGTCTATGACCGCTCGGCGCTGGCCCTGAGCGATGCCGAAAAGGACCGCCTGCGCAAAGAACGCGGGCCGGGGCATTGGCGCTTCAAGCTCGACCGCGAGCGGATCGAATGGCAGGACGGCATCCTCGGCGCGCTGTCGATCGACGCGGCCAGCGTGTCGGACCCGGTGCTGATCCGGGGCGACGGGCAGTTTCTCTATACCCTTGCCTCGGTTGCCGATGATATCGACTATGGCGTGACCGACGTGGTGCGCGGCTCGGACCATGTGACCAACACCGCGGTGCAGATCCAGATCATCAAGGCGCTGGGCGGGGCGGTGCCGCGCTTTGCCCACCATTCGCTGCTGACCGGGCCGCAGGGCGAGGCGCTCTCCAAACGCCTGGGCACGCTGGCGCTGCGCGATCTGCGGGCGCGCGGGGTCGAGCCGATGGCGCTTCTGAGCCTGATGGCGCGGCTGGGCTCCTCCCGGCCGGTCGAGCTTGCCCATTCGCTGGAAGAACTTGCCGAGGGGTTCGACCTGTCCAGTTTCGGCGCCGCCCCCACCCGGTTCGACGAGGCCGACCTGTTCCCGCTCACCGCCCGCTACCTGTCGGAACTGCCGTTCGAGGCGGTCAGCGCCCGCATCGCCGCCCTTGGCGTGCCGGACGAAATCGCGCCGGAATTCTGGCAGGTGGTGCGCGAAAACATCACCACCCTGGACGACCTCGCGGGCTGGTGGCAGCTGATGCGCGACGGGGCCGCGCCGGTGGTGGCCGACGAGGACCGCGACTTCGTCGCCCAGGCGCTGAACCTGCTGCCGCCGCCGCCCTACTCGGCCAACAGCTGGCGCGACTGGACC
This sequence comes from uncultured Aliiroseovarius sp., assembly GCA_964585355.1. Lineage (GTDB taxonomy): Bacteria > Pseudomonadota > Alphaproteobacteria > Rhodobacterales > Rhodobacteraceae > JAAEUB01. The sequence continues at coordinate 9,669 of CAZPDV010000016.1, read as the reverse complement.
CAGGCGGTCAAGGAGGCCACCGGGCGCAAGGGGCGCGCCCTGTTCATGCCGCTGCGCAAGGCGCTGACCGGGCAGGCGCAGGGCCCGGACATGGCCCGGCTGATGCCGCTCCTGCAGGTGGTGCGGGCACGGGATCAGGGCACGCGCTCATGAACCACAGGCGCGGGAATATGGCGCCCCGTCCCGGCGGGTCAGCCGCCTGAGCCACAATCCCGGAGCCGCCGCACGCCTTCGCCCAGCCCCAGCAGTGACAGGGAGAACACCAGCGGTCGCGCCTCCCGCACCGGCACGAAACCCACCCGGATTTCGCGGGCCGCCTGCAGGCGGGCAAGCTCGGGGCCGGCAAGCCGGGCCTGGGCCAGACAGGTGTCGCGATTGCAGGACTGCCAGATCAGCGGCACCACCTCGGGGCGGTCCGGGTACCTGTAGCCGATGCCATCGGCAAGCGAGACCCCGACCGGCACCTGCACCGAAAGCAGGGCGCTGCCCGCCTCGAGGCCGGACAGGTAGACACTGGCAATATTCACCTGGCCCTGGCGCGCCAGAACCTGCTGGGCCAGCAGGCACCCCCCCTCGGACAGGCGCAGCAGTTCCCAGTCGCGAAACTGCTGTGCCGCAAGCTCACCGCCCGCGGCAAGCCACAGCAGGAGCGCAAGCCAGGCCCTCCGCCTCATTCGCCTGCGACTCTCCGCGATGCGTTGAGCGCGGCCAGGCCTTCGCTGGCCCCGGCAACCGAGAACCGGAATACCACCGGGTCGGCCAGAAGCGCCGGGCGGTAGCCCGCGATCAGGCCGCCTTCGGCCGCTTCCAGCCCGGCCAGGGTCTCGGCGTCCAGTTCGATCAGCGCTTCGCATCTGTCACGGCTGCACGATTGCCATATCAGGCGGGTCTCTCCCTCTTCCTGGGCCACCGGCCGCAGGGCGAAGCCATGTGGGAAATAGACCCCGATCGGCACCCGCGCCGAAAGGTAGGTCCTGGAGCCGTCAGGGCTGGAAAAGAGCAGCAGATCGGTCAGAAACGCCCCGTCGCTGCTGCGCACCAGCCGTTGTTCCAGCATGCAGGCGGTCTCGCCCACGGCCAGCGCCTGGCAGCTCACCGCCCATTGACCGAACCGCGCCCCGTTGGCCACCGGCTCGGCCTGCCCGCCGGCATCCTGCGCCGTCAAAAACTGGGGGGCGGTCATGTTTGCCGCCAGAAACAGCGCGGCAAGAAGCCTGGCGCGCCCATGGCGGGGGCGGATGTTGAAAAGGGATCTGGGCATGTTGTCTCTCCTGCCTGAAGGGTTGATTGCTAGAATGTGGTTGCAAGGTTGAGGCTCAGGCTCGGCCTGGAAGCGCCGCCCTGCCCCAACACCTCGGAAAGCGGCCAGGCAAGCTGAAGCCCGAAGCTGCCCTGTGTGCCCCAGCGCCCCGACAGGCCGATCCCCGCCGCGCGGGCAACCCCTTGTCCCTGCCAGTTGCCCGACACCCGGTCAAATGCCTGCCCCGCCGCCACAAAGGCAAAGGCGGAAAGGGAGACCTGCCCCAGCGTCACCGGCCGCGCCCCCTGCAATTGCGCCCGGCCCCACAGGCCGGCTTCCCCGGTCGAGAGCCCCGGCGGATAGCCTGCAACCGCCTGGGTGGAGGTCACCGAAAACTGATAGCGCAGGGGAATTGGCGCCCCGGTCGTGACCTGCGCCCCCCCGGAAAGTGACAGCTGCCCCCATTCGGCAAGCGGCACTACCGCCTGCGCCGAACCGAACAGCAGGCCGAAGGCGGCATGATCCAGCCCGGCAATCGCATCGTCGTATCTTCCGGTCGTGACCCCGACATTCCACGAAGCCGCCCATTCCCGCCCCTCGACCGGGTTGTGACCGCCGGTCAGTTCCAGCGAAACCGCCACCCCGCGCTGATCCTTGCTGGCAACGCCAAGCACGCTGGCCTGATCCTCAAAGGCCTCGACCGAAGCGATCATCCAGAGCGAAGATTCCAGGCCGAGGGCAAGCGGGTGCGACATATCGAAGCTCAGGGAACGCTGCCGGCCCTGCTGGTCGAGGCCGCCGTCATCCTGTTCCCATTCGCCGGACAGGCCAAAGCTCAGCCGGGTCCCCTCCGTGCCGACCGGGCGCAGATAGCTGGCGCTCAGCCAGCCTGTGCCCTTGGCCATGAAAAGGTCGAATGACAGCGTATCGCCGACGCCGCTCAGGCTGTTGAACTGCAACCGTCCGGTAAGACGCGGCAATTTCGGGTCGGCGCCGTCATTGTCAAGCCGGACAGAGCCCTGCATCGGCTGAGGCCCGGTAAACCGGATGGTCAGATCTGTGGTCCCCGGCGCCGCCCCCGGCGAGAATCCGGCATCCGCCAGCACCCCGTCAGTCAGCGACAGGCGTTCGAGCCGCGCGCCAATCAGGCGCGTATCGGCCAGCGCGCCGGGCCGCAATCCCAGCCGCCGGTCAAGATAGGCTTTCGTGTGGCGTTGCGAGAGCAGGAGAACCCGGCCGAGGCGGGCCTCGAACATTTCCAGCGTCACCACGCCGCGCGACGGATCCACCCCGGCAACCCAAGCCTGGGCAAAGTCGATCCCCTCTTCGTCATAGAGCGCGTTCACCGCATCAGCCAGGGCATTTGCCGCGGCAGCCGTCATTTTCCTGCCGATGAAAGGGGCCACCGCCGCCCGGAGCCGCTCGGGGGAGAGATAGCCGGAAGGGCCGGCAAATACCACCTCGCGCAGGAGGAACGACACCGGTCGCCGCACTGGCGCCGGGCTCTGCACGGTCTGCAGTCCCGCCGCCAGCGCCGCCAGTGCCGCCGCCGCATCCGATGGCGGCAATGTCTGCGCCGCCACGCCGTTGGGCAGACACGCCAGCAATATGCCCATGCAGGCGGCGCGCCATCCCCTCTGTCGCCTCATCCACTTGCCCCCTCGACCGGATCGTTTTCGGCAAGCAGGCCGCCAGGGCTCCAGAGCAGTTGCACGATCGGATGCCCCGCCGCCCAGGCCGGCAGTTGTATCGGCGCCAGCAGCCCCCGCCTCAGCGCCCGGCGCACCCAGCGCGGCAGCCCACCCCGACGCGAGGCATTGCGCGCCGCCGTATCCCTGATGCTCAGGCTGCCCTGCGGTCCGGCCACCACGTCACGATACAGGCTCGGGGCCGTCAGGCCGGCAATATCCGGGGTCGAAGCGAACAGGTCGCCTTCCGCAACGGGGGTGCCGCGCGGGCGTTCGGCAACAACCGTGATCGCGCCGCTACCGCCGATCGCGGCCACATCGAGCCTGCCATCCACATGCAGGTTGACCGCGTCGGTTTCGCTCAGCACCACCTCCGCCTTCAGGTTTCCGACCGCATCCAGGGCAATTTCCCCCTGGGCCAGCGCCCGGAGCATACCCACGGCCCCGACCGGCAGGTGCAGGGGCGCGTCGCCGGTGCCCAGGCTGCCGCCCAACGCCAGCAGCGAGACCTGCGCGCCCTCCAGCGCGGCGATGTCGCCCATGATGCTGCCGTAAGCCGAGGCAATGCTGATATTGCCCGCCGGCACCGCCCCGCCATCGCCCGAGACAAGTACCGCATCGGCAAGGCTCACGCTGCCCAGCGCCATGTATTCGATATCTCCGCCACCGCGATTGACCAGAGCCGCGATTTCCACGTCATTGATGGCGGAGATCAGGTGCAGATCACCGGTTTCCACCAGAACCGCCAGGCTGGCCACATCCACCGCAAATCCGCCGGGGCTGCCGGTCTCGATCGAACCTGCGCGTATCACCCCGCGGCTGCCGCCAAGCGGCGCCGCAATCGTCGTGGCATTTGCCGCCACGCTGCCAAGCACTCCGGTTACGTTCAGGTTGATTTCGGCATCGAAACCAAGAGAGCGCATCGACGCCACCGCCATATCGCCCAAAGAGGTGGCCGCGATCGAGCCGGTTCCGGCATCCACCGAGGTATAGGCCGCCATCGTCAGGCCGCCCTGCCCTGCCAGCAAGGTCACATCGCCGCCATTGCTGTACAGATCACCGGCCAGGGTCAGGCTTTCGGCGCGGATCGTCACATCCGTCCCCGCGCTTTCCACCGTGCCCAGGGTCAGCCCGCCAGTGGCGCCACTGCCATCGGCCACAAGGCTGATACCCACGCCATTTGCCCCGGTGATCATGGAATTGACCGCATATGCCGGGCCTTCCTCCAGCTCCACATACATCCCCAGCATCCCGGCAAGCGCGATCTCGGGACTCTCGATCTGGCTCGCCGCGATCACCAGCGGCAGGCTGGCGGTGCTGCCAAGGGTGCCGGCGGCATCCAGCGTGATCGCCTCGCCGATCTCATAGCGCCCGGCACGCACCGAGCCGGTTATATCGGCCTCGAGGCTCCGGGCCGTCGCCTGGTCGATCACCAGATCGCCCAGCCTGGTCGAGAAATAGGCGCTGTCGGCCACCAGTTCTGCAATCTCGATCTGCCCGATGCCGCTGACCTGCGCGGAGACATTGCCCTGCGCCACGTCGATCCGGGCCAGTTCCAGGAAGTGTTCGCTCAGAATTTGCACGTTGCCCTCGGCAACCGTGACCCGCCCGCAAACGGCACAGCCATTACCTGCCCGGATGGTGCCGGCCACAAGGCTCAGGTTGCCGCTCTCCAGGGTCAACCCGCTGTCATTTTCAAGCCAGATGCTGTTCTGCCCCAGAAGCCGCAGATCGGTCGCGTCGATCACCGGCTGGCCCCGCAGGTGGATATCGGCATTCGCCCCCGAGGGCTCCTCGCCCATGGCGGCCAGCCAGACCTCGCCGCCGCGCAGCCATGTTTCCGCCGAAAGGTTCAGATCGCCGCCGGTATTGATCAGCCGCACGATGCTTTCACCCGCCGTCAGGTTGATGCGCCTGAGGTCAAGCTCACCGATATTTGCCAACCAGGCATTGACCGCAACCCCGTCGTCACGGTCCTGATCGCGCAGCGAGCGGGTGGCGCCATCGGTGCCCTGCAACCCATCGCTGATATGGCTGATGATGTAATTGTCGGCCGCGCCGAAATCTCCGGCCACCCACGCCTCGACGCCCGCGACCGCCCGGATATCAAGCCCGGCATCCGCCCGCCCGATCACGCTGCCTGCAACCGTCAGTTCCAGCATCCCGCCGGAGGAGAGCGCCGGCATTGCCAGCAGGGCCGGGCCCGGGGTGCCCCCCGCATTGGCTTGCGGTATTGGCTGAAGCGCCATGAAACCACCCTGCGTAACCTGCGCGATCATGGGGCTGAGGCCCGCCAGACCGGCCTCGACATCGCCATCTTCCGGCGCCTCGGGGCCGAACAGGTCGATCAGGCCGGGATCCGACAGACCGGCAAGGGTCAGATCACCCTGCGCGATTTCCAGCCGCAGATCGCCATTGACCGCGCCGACAAGGCCCGCGCTGGTATCCCCCACGACCCGCAGGTCCACATCGCCCGCCACTGCCAGGGCCGAAACACTGCCGCTGCCGCCGAACATTTCCACATCCAGCGCACTGCCTTCAGCCCCGATGGCACCGGCGGCCAGCAGCACCAGGTTGTCTGTCAGGATAGTGATACCGTCGCCATTTCCGGCCTCGAGAATATCGCCGACAAGGGTGGTCAGCACCACGCCCCCCTCGGAGAACACCTCGGACAGGCGCAGATCGCCGGTCACGCCCACCAGGCGGATATCGCCCTCGGCCCGCGCGGTAAGCGAACCGCCCGCGCCCTGGGACAGCAGCAGCGCCTCGCCCTGCGCGCCGATCCCGCCGCCGGCCGCTTCCAGAACGATGTCCTGACCGACCAGGATATGCGGCAAGACCTCACCGGTGCCACGGGTCAGGGCATCGGCGCTCTTGATGCGCAGGTCGCCCCCGGCCGTGGCGGTAAGAATGGCGATCGCGCTTTCCGACCCGATCAGCACATCCCCGGCACCGATCGCCACCAGGGTGCCGCTGGCCTCGATGTCGATGTCGTCGCGGCGGGCAATCTCGACCGTGTCGCCCAGGCTGATGTCGATCCGGGCGGCGGTCCACAACTCCTGCAAGGCCTCCTCGGTCAGCCCTGTCGCCGGGTCGATCACATAGGGCTGACGGTTGCGCCCGATATCACCGCCCGAGGCAATATTGATGTCGTGCCCGGCAAAATTCGGCGCCTCGATCACCGGCTCGGTGTCGGTGACCGGCAGGATCAGCGAACGCCTGAGCCCGAGGCCCAGCTGGCTGTCGGTCCAGTACTGCCCCTCGGTCAGGTCGGCAATTTCGCCGCTATCGGCCTGCCAGACAAAATTCGGGTCATAGCTTTCGTTCCCCCACAGGGCATGCGCATCGTGCAGACGCTGGGTCGCCAGGGCCTCCAGCGCGTCGATCTCGGCCCCGCTCAGCCCGCGCGCGCCCAGCGCCGCCCGCTCTTCGGGGCTGTAGGTGACCTGGAAAGCGGGATCATAGGCCGCAATCGTCCCGTCGGCCTGCAGCAACTGGTTGAAATATTCGAAATAGGAGGCGGTCATCGCCGCTTCATATGCTGTGACCTGAGCATCCCGGCGCGCCGTCTCCGGGACGCCGCCGGAATCGGTCTCGCGCAGGCCAAGCTCATCCCACAACGCTTCCAGCAACCCCTCCTGGCTGCGCCGGTCCTCCCGGCTGGTGAAGTCGTAATCGACGATCGAGGCAATGGTCGAGATCAGCGCGATATCGCCGGTCTGCGAGGTCACCCTGCGCACCCGCAGCACCTCGTCGCTTTCCGTCAGCAGGTTGATGTCCGACCCGGCCTCGGCCAGCAGAACCCCGGCCTCGAAGGTGATCGGCGCATCGCTCAGCCCGATCGTACCGGCATTGGCCACCAGCTTGAGCCGCTCCCCGGCTGCTGCCAGCACCGGCGTCGTGGCATAGCGGTGTTCCAGAATGGAATTGGCCGCGGTCAGCATGAGGTCGCCCTGGGCCCAGGTCTCAAGCAGTTCCATGTTGCCGGTCAGTTCCTCGACACGGGCGGTACCGCCCGCCGCCAGCACCAGACCGAAGCCGTCAGCCTGATCGACCCGGAAATTGTCAAGCTCGGGCTGGATGTCCCCTGCAACCGGCAGCACCGGGGTACCCAAAATGCCAAATTGCGGCGGACCGGAACCGGGCGCGTTGGCACCCGGCGCGGCATAGACCCGCATCTGCCCCACATCCACCGCCGCATCCAGGGTCAGCTTGTTGACCTCGAACGACAGGAAACCCAGGTTCTGATAGATCGAACCGCCGGAAGAAGTGACGATGGTCGCCCCGCTCCGGTTATAGACCGAACCGTTGAAGATCACATCGCCCACCGAGTCGATCTCGAGCCGCCCGCTGTCATGCCCCGCAAAACCGATGGAAATGGTCTTGTCCGCTGCAATCACATGCAGGTTATAATCCGAGGTCGGCGTATATACAGTGCGCAGGCGCGTAAATACGCCCCCGCCCTGGTCAACCCAGTCGGAAAAGGTTTCGCTTGACGGGTTGGGGGCGGCAAACAGCTCACCGTCGATATAGACATAATCATTGTCGCGGATCAGGTCGGCGAAATAGTCCACCCCGATCACATCGTCCCAGACTGCCATCAGGTCATTGTCGTCGGCATTGATCACGAACTCGTCGAAATAGGGTGTCGGGTCTATCTCGGTGACGCTTTGCTCAGCCTCGCCTGTAACGGTGATCCCGGACACGCCGTCAAACGGGTTGTCGAACCCGGTCTGCAGGTAAACCTTGAGTTCATCAAAGATCCGGCCCGGATTGTCCTCGTCCACCTCATAGGTTCCGTCCGGCCGCTCTATAATGTCACCCGAGGCA